>JAYURE010000316.1:0-5014 GCA_043756345.1 Deinococcales bacterium
CCCGTTGAACAAGCATCAGGACGCAAGTTTTGATCAACAAATTGCCTTGCAAGGCAAGCAAGGTCGTGTGCCTTACGGCGTGCAAATCAAACTGGTTGATGATGACGGCAACACCTTAGCGCACGATGGTCAAGCCTTTGGTCACCTGCTGGTACGCGGTCATTGGATTGCCGCCGCGTACTTTCGAGGCGAAGGTGGTTCTATCACTGACGACAATGCTTGGTTTGACACGGGCGACATTGCCACCATTGATACTGACGGTTACGTGCAAATCACCGACCGTGCCAAAGATTTAATCAAATCGGGTGGCGAATGGATTTCATCCATTGACCTCGAGAATGCGGCGGTAGGACACCCCTCGGTTGCAGAGGCGGCAGTCATCGCCATCGCGCACGATAAATGGCTGGAACGCCCGTTGTTGCTGGTGTTAAAACAACCAGGCAAAGAAGTCAGCAAGCTCGAGATGCTCGAGTTTCTGGCGGACAAGGTGGCAAAATGGTGGTTGCCTGACGATGTGATCTTTGTTGACGCGTTGCCGCACACGGCGACTGGCAAGTTGCAGAAAATGAAATTAAGAGAGCAGTTTAGTGATTTTAAATTTACCCAAGGGTGAAAAAATGGAAGTGCATAATAACCTCGAAGAATTTGATGATGCTTTCCTGCTCAGTTTGGATGTACTCACCAACACCTATCGTTAGTCGCAAATCTCGAGAAGCCTGTTTGAAAGGAAGACCATGCTCGATCAACTTGATGCCGTTGCTGCCGCTCCCGAACACCATAAAGTCTTGCTCGAGACGGATAAAATTCGCGTGCTCGAGACGCTGCTTAAACCTGGCGAGGAAACTGCGGTGCATACCCATGTTTGGTCTGGGTTTTTGTACATCATTTCTTGGAGCGATTTTGTGCGTTACGACGAGCACCGCAACGCCATGATGGATTCGACACGCATGAAATCCGCGCCCATTCCAGGCACAGCCATACCAGCCGCACCAATCCCGCCGCATTCGTTGCAAAATGTTGGCAAGCAAAACATTCATGTGATCCTGACCGAATTCAAAGAATAAGCTCGAGCCACGAAAGTCAAAATGCAACCAATTTTTTTAATCATGGGAACACCAGCCTCGGGCAAAAGCACCGTGGCAAAAGCCTTGATGCAGCGTTTTGAACGCGGCTTGCACATTCCCGTGGATGATCTTCGTCATCTGGTGGTTGCTGGCTTATCTGACATGGTATTTGACATCCCGCCCGAGACGTTTCGGCAGTTGCGGCTCGCCAGGGAATCCGCGTCGGTCATGGCGCGAATGTATTCCGATGAAGGCTTTGCGGTGGCGATAGACGATTTTTGGTACGGGGATAAACCCGATGAGGATTACAACCGTAAAATTTCGCGGCGCATCACCCGAGTCTTATTGCTTCCCAAGCTCGAGACAACACTCGAGCGATTGTATGCCAGAAATCCTGGCGAGGGCAGTTTCAAGCAGATTCTCGAGCGAGCGATTCGCAGCCTTCAAACGGGTATCGAAGCACACCCGAAAACGGCTTGGCTGGTGGTTGACTCGAGCGATTTAAGTGTCGAGCAAACCGTGGATTTGATTCTCGAGCGTGGAAATGAAAAGAATCCATTCGAGGCTCGAGGTTGCGCGATCTCGAGCTTCACTGATTGATTTCAAGTTGCGTTTTACGCTCTGCCGGTTGCGAATCATCGAACGCCTCGAGTTGACCCAGCGCGTACTGCATCGCTTGATTCGGGCTCAGACTGGCCGCCTCGAGTTGAAAACGCTGTAAGGTTTCAGCACTGAACAATTCTGCGCTGTAAAGTTCTTTGAATTGGTTGGGTTCCAACTCTTCCAGGGGGAAATCTTGTCCCGGCATGGCCCGCCAGACCGTGGCGATGGCGTTCAACCGCAAGGCTTTGGCGTGATGATCGCGCTGTTGCTCGAGGGCGGCATTGAGGGCGTAGAAGCAACTGAAGCAGGCGGCCTCTTGGACTTGCTGGCAGAGTTCCCCAACCTCGAGCAGCGTTTGGGAGACTCCGGTCATGTTGCCCCGTCGGAACATGACGTTGGCCAGCGTCAGCAGTGTGGCGGACAAATTTGCGATGTTCAACGATTCACGATAAATGGTGATGGCCTGCTCGAGCCGATGCTGTGCCGTTTCGAGATCGCCGAGGCTCGAGTAAACGTAGGCGATGTTGGCGTTGGCGTTCGCCATGCTGCGTTTGTTGCCGGTGATGTGGCAACGGACGATCAGGTCCTCGAAAGTCTGGCGGGCAGTTTCTGTTTCGCCGTTGCTCCAGTGCGCGAATGCCAGTTCGTTGCGGCAATCCGCCTCGAGGTTGATGTCGTGGCTGGTTTCGGCGAGTTCGAGTGCGGCTTTGACGCTGGCGATGCCCCGGTCCAACTCCCCAAGATCGCCACAGGCCATCCCAACGCTGAGCAACGCCTGCGCCTGAGGGCGTGCCTCGCCGATTGCGCGGGCAATCTCGAGTGCGGTTTGCGCGTCGTTCAGACGCTGGTCGGCGTTGACCATCCGCGTGCCAAGGATGCTGCGGGCACTCAACAGGTTCGCCCGCAAAGCATCACGGGGTTGCAAGGCCGGTAACTCGAGCAGGGTGGTCAGCCACTGCATTCCGAGCGGCTTGCGGGCGGCGGCAAACCAGAAGTACCAGGGCACGGAAACGATGCTGGCGCACAACTGCGGGTTGGTTCGCAACGACCACTCAAGCGCGATGCTGATGTTCTCAAATTCAAGCTCGAAATTCTTGATGCTTTCCGAAACGGGTCGCGCCGCATCGTGGATGGCGACCGCCAACGCCCAATCAATCGCCAACAGATTCAACTCGAGCAAAGCCGTCTCTTGTTCTTCCGGCTCGAGGTGTTGCGCCGCGTACTGCCGCACCGTTTCGTGCATCACGAATCGGGTTTCGTTGCGGCAGATCAATGATTTGTTGATCAACCCGAACAGCAAACTCGGCGTGGCATTGGCGACCCGTGAGGCTGATTCGATAGTAAAGCCGCCGCGCAGCAAACTCAGTTTCGCCAGCGTGTGTTGTTGCGCCTCGCTCAAAAGCACCCAACTCGAGTCGAAAACCGCCCGCATGCTGCGGTGACGCTCGGGAATATCGGGCTGATTCAGGCTCAGAAAATCCAGGCCTTTACGGATTTCTTGCGCCACCTCTTGCACGCTCAGGACGCGCAACCAATTGCTGGCCAGTTCGATGGCGAGCGGTGAGCCTTGCAGCAGTTGGCAAATTTCGATCACGAACTTTTTGGCCTGAGGCTCGAGGTTGAAACGCGGATTGACCCGTTTGGCGGTGCGCAGCAGCAATTGCACCGAATCGAAAACTTCGATCTGTTCGGATGAGGTTTTGGGAATGTCCAAGCCCGTCACGTCGATCAGGTACTCGCCCTGAAAATTCAGGGCCTCTCGGGACGTGACCAGAACTTTCAGGTTCGGGCAAGATCCCAAAAGCTTGTGAACGATCTCGGAACCCTCGAGCAGGTGCTCAAAATTGTCCAGCACCAGCAACAATTCTTTTTCGGCCAGGAAGTGTTGCAGTTGGCTTTGCTGCTCCTCGAGACTCGGGGCCGAAAGCCCGAATGCACCCAAGATCGCGGTGACGATGCTGCTCGCCTCGCCGACACTGGCAAGCGGCACGAAGGCCACACCGTCCGAAAAACGTTTGGCCTGCTCGAGCGCGACCTGAATCGCCAATCGCGTTTTGCCCATGCCGCCCGCACCGATCAAAGTCAGCAGGCGAATCTCAGGCTGCACAAAATAATCTGCGATTTCGCTCAAGTCCACATCACGGCCCACGAACGAACTGGTCTGGCTTGGGAAATTCCGCAAGACGTTCTGGCTCGAGACACAGACCGCAGTTGAGACTTCCGGCTCGAGCCTGAGGGCCGCCGCCAATTGCATGGTCGTCTCGAGCGGCCTCAAACCCAAATCGGTTTCGAGCATCGTTTGAAATGACTCGAAGACTTTCAAACCTTCGACCCGATGCCCAGCCCGAGCCGAGACACGCAAAAAGGCCTGCACGACATCCTCGGCCAGCGCATCATCTTTCAAGACTCGAGACAAGACCGTGCTCGCCTCTTCAAAACGGTTTTGCGCCTCGAGTTGGCTGGCCCAATTCAAGGCCGCATCCCGAAACGCGCCGTGCAGAGACTCACGTTCCTGAAGCAACCAATCCTCAAAGACAACAGCCTCCGAATGCAACCCGACGCACAACGGTCCCTGGTACGTGGCCACGGCGCGTTGCCAATCGCCAGCCGCCAGAAAACCCTGAAATGCCGTCACATCCGAATCGACCGACCAACGCACCTGTTCGTTCTCAAACTCGAGCGTGGCAAACTCCAAGCCCCGCACGCGACTCAGGAGGTGCCGCAAATTCTTGCGGGCCGAAACCGAATCCGTATCATCCCAGAACAAAAACGCCAACTGATCCCGAGGCACCCAATCGTGCTTGCACGCCAAAAACGCCAGCAGCAAAAAGCGTTTGTCCGAGAGGAACGGAACGCTGTCAGGCTCGAGGTTCAGCTTGGCCGCCCCGAGCAGTTGAACGGAAGGGATCACTCTGCGGTTCATGTTAACAGCTTTGGACAAAAGCGGTTCCGTAATTTGGTGACACATCAGGAAGTGGAGGGCAAACGCAAAGCCAAGATGAAGCTGAAACTGGGATTGAATTCCTTCTCGCTTCGAGGGCGAACATGGAGTGTCTTGACCCTAAACAAGCACCTTCGGGCTTCTTGATCCCACAGCGGCACCTGTCGGGCCTGGATCGCTTTGGTCGCTTCGCCCCTACAAGAAAGCCGGTCCTCTCGTAGGGGCGAACCCTGTGTTCGCCCTCACCAGAACATCAATTTGGAAACCATGTTTCTCGAGCGGCGACTTTGCGGTTGCCCTGAGAAATCGAAGGGTGCAGCCGCAGAATGGGACACGTCTCGACGCAACCCATAAAAAAGTGCGTTTACGACTGGAATCGACTCAATTCCTCTGGTTTCACACTCGA
>JAYURE010000317.1:0-5013 GCA_043756345.1 Deinococcales bacterium
TTTGCCGTGACAGATGTTTGGGTCAATCGTGATGCGTTCGGCGCGGGTCATGGTGGGAATTGTAGCAGAAGGACTCGAGGAAATCATTTTGACTTTCGCGTACCCGTCTGGTTTCAACCCTTTCTCGAGCTTGGATTTCTGGCACACCCTCGAGATGTTAGATGCTTCAGGAATACGCCGAGTCATGATCTGGATGCAAACTGACAAAAACCACAAAATCATCCCGACGTTGCACCAACGCCCGACATTGTTGCGTCACCCGAACCGAGTAAAACCGTTCGCTCCGATGCTCTCGAGCCAATTCCCAACGCAGGCCGCGATCCTGGTAGACGGCATCCCAATCGAGTTGCCGTAACTTCTTCAAGGTTTTTAAGAGCGCAACCTGTTCGTTTTTCTCGAGCGCAAACCAGTCGCGTTGAAAGCCATCGAAGTTCAAATCCAAGCGTGGCATTTAACGCCGCTTTACGGATTTTTGGGCGGGCTGCTCGAGGGTTTGCAAATCGGTTTCGCGTGGCAGGTTGGTTTGCGTCCAATTCAAGTATTCGTCCAAGCGTTTTGTGACTTCCGGCTCGAGCGTCCACAGTAAATGTTCTGGTACGATGGCGACGGGCGTAATCACCCAGCGTCCGTCTTCAAGGTGTTCAAGCATGACCCGTTTGCCCGCGAATGCTTTGCCGAGCGAGATTTGACCGCTTTGCGAAACGGTTTTAATATCGAATTCCTGCGTTTGTGTCATACAACGGCAGGATAGCAGGATTAAACTTTTTTTGGTGTGAACCATCACCGTCCGGTTTCAACACTTTCTCGAGCTTGGATTTCTGGCGCACCTTCGAGATCAGGATTCTTGCTTGCCTCGAGCTTGGGCTTGGTTGGTCACACGGATAGAATGAATCATGGCAATCCAGCAACCGAGCCTGTTCATCCCAACGGCGAACCTTCCCCTTGCCGATGAACTCGAATCGTACCGAACAGGCCGTGAGACCACGCCACGGTTCTTTCAAGGCGACTCACTCGAGGTGTTGCAACAAATGCCGGACGCTTTCGTGGATTGCTGCGTGACCAGCCCACCGTACTGGGGCCACCGTGAGTACGATTCATTGGGCATTGGGCTCGAGGTGGATTACCAAGATTACGTGCGCAACCTGGTCGCGGTGCTGCTCGAGGTCAAACGGGTGCTGAAACCCACGGGTTCGTTGTGGTTGAACTTGGGTGACACGTACTTGGACAAGAACCTGATGGGAATGCCGTGGCGTGTGGCGTTCGCGTTGATGGATGCTGGATTCATTTTGCGCAACAGCGTGATCTGGCACAAAGTCAAAGGTGGAATGGACAACTCGAAAGACAAGTTGCGCAACGTTCACGAGAACGTGTTTCACCTGGTCGTCTCGAGGTCGTACTTTTACGATGTTGACCTTATTCGCAACAAGCCGCGTGAAGCCAAAGTCAGTGCGGGCAAGGTCATCTCTGCGACGGGTGTTTCGGGTGTGCGTTACAAACGCCAACTCGAGCTTTCAACGTCCCTGTCCAATGAGGAAAAGCAACTCGCGTTCAAGGCGCTCGAGAACATTTTGCATGATGTTGAACTGGGCAAGCTTTCTGATTTTCGCATGGTGATTCGTGGTCAGCAACGTTCAACGCATTCGGACCAATCGCGTGTCTCTGGACGGGCGCGAGAACTTGAGCAAAAAGGATTTTACTTCCTGAAATACCATCCGAACGGGGCCAAGCCGGGAGATGTTTGGGACATCATGCCGGAGGACACGCAGAGGCGCGAATCGCATTTCGCACCGTACCCGGAGGACCTGTGTCGAATCCCGATTCGGGTGTCATGCCCGAGCGATGGAATCGTGCTCGATCCGTTCTGTGGGACGGGCACGACCATGCGTGTGGCTTCAAGCCTCGGACGGAAATCGATTGGAATTGACCTGTCAGAAAAGTACCTTGAG
This sequence comes from Deinococcales bacterium, assembly GCA_043756345.1. GTDB lineage: Bacteria > Deinococcota > Deinococci > Deinococcales > JAAFIG01 > JANOWZ01. The sequence goes on from JAYURE010000317.1 coordinate 1,947, forward strand.
ACGGCCCGGAAACGTTGCGGCCTGTATGAGTAAGGTGCTCGAGTTGTTCGGGTACTCAAGTGATGCCGATGCTGATTGGGCCAACGTTGCGCAAACCCAGCCTTGCCCGTACCTCGAGCGGAGTTGCGTCAAGACGCGCAAATCTCAACCCGAGATTGCCATTGGAACATGTTCGGTCGCATACGGTGGTCAGAACGTCATCATCTGCCCGCACCGGTTGCTGGAACGGCGGCAGGTGTTCCTGGACTGCCTGCACCTGTTGACCCGTCATGAACCCGGAAATGAATTGCACGTCATTGCTGAAATTTCGATTCCTGGTGGCAGTGTCGATTACGTGCTGGTCTCGGCTCGAGATGGAAAGATTGTTGATTTTGTCGGCATTGAATTGCAGACACTGGATACGACCGGAAGTGTTTGGAGTGAACGGCAAGATTTCTTGCGGCAACGTGGCCTGCCTGTAGGGGAAGAAACGCCCAAAACGTTCGGCATGAACTGGAAAATGACTGCCAAAACAATCCTGGTGCAATTGCATCACAAGATCGAAACATTCGAGCATCTGGGTCGCCATCTCGCGCTTGTGATTCAAACGCCGCTCGAAACGTACATGCGCCGTGAGTTTAACTTCGCGCACGTTGGTCAGGCGAAACTTGGCGATTCCTTGCACGTTCACGCCTACGACCTCGAGCACGAAAACGCCGGTTATCGGTTGCGTTTAGGTCAACGGTGGAGCACCGATGCAGCAGGAATTGCCAGGGCACTCGGTTTGCAAAATGAGGCTCGAGTCGAGTTTGCTGAACTGGTCAGGCAACTCGAGCGGAAGATGTCGGATCGGACACGGTTGCAAATCGGGTGAATTCGGTCCTCGAGCAGCACCTTCGTTTACCCGTCTGGTTTCAACACTTTCTCGAGCTTGGATTTCTGGCGCACCCTCGAGAACGGAATCTTGCCTCACTCGAGATTTCAAGTGGATTTCGAGTACGGTTCCAACATTCTCAACAACTGTTCCGGTGTCAGAATCGCAGCCCGTCCAACACGGTTCAACTCGAGCAAATCCACACGGTTCCTGGACACGAGCGCATCCGCTTCACCCTGCACCGCTATCGCAATGATGAAGTCATCGTCCGGGTCTGGTGACACGAGCGGCACGCCTTGCACTGGCACGAATTCCGCTTTGGCATTGATCAAGTTCATCAACGCGCCTGCTCGGGCTTTGGGCAGGAATGCTCGAACCCGTTGATATCGGCTGGTGCGTCTGAACTCTTCGGCCTGCGCACTCGAGGTCAGCAGCGTGAAGCGGTGTTCGTGTCGCCATAACCTTAATAATTCGCCGCTCGCACCGTTTGGGTTGGCCGCACCAGAAATCCAGATGTTCGTGTCAAGCACGACCTTCAACGGCGACGCTCACGCCTGTCTTGTTTTACAGCATCCGTGGCGATCTGCATGATTTCGTCATCGAGGGTGATCGCACCTGGAACTTGCTGGTCCATCAAAAATTTCAGCATCAACCGCGTTTGCTTTGCAATCGGGTTTGTGCCGCCGATACGGGCAAGCTCGAGCGTAATTCGTCCACCTGACGCTCGAGACGGGCAAGTTCGGCATCGCATTCGACCTGGTGATCCCAGTAATACGCGAGCGCACTGTGAATCTGTCCCATCGTCAGTTGCGGAAATTGCTCGAGCAATTCGTGCACGTTCCAACTATTCGCTTGTTGCTCGGCGATCAAGGACAGCAGTTTGAAGCCGTGTTCGTTACCGATGCGTGTTTGGCCTTGCGCGTCGATGATGACATGCTCGTAACGGGTGGCGATTTGGGCCATGCGGTTATTGAGGCAGAAATTCCTGATTTTGGGTGAGATCTATTCACGCTTCGAGTAGCGCCTTCGCGTGCCCGTCTGGTTTCAACCTGATCTCGAGGGTGGCCGTTTCTTGAGCGGTTAAGCCTGTTTTGATGACTTCAGTTACACTCGAAGCGAATGACTGGTTCAGCGACCATTTTTGAGGCGAGCGTGATTGTGCCGTGTTACAACTCGGCCCGGTGCGTGACGGCGTTGCTTGAAGGGCTTGCCACGCAATCGTTCAGCGGTACGTGGGAATTGATTGTGGTCAACCGAGGATCAACCGATCAGACCGCCCAGATCGTGCGCGAGTATGCCGACCGATTCCCGCATTTGAACCTGATCGATGAGCCGGACAACCATGGCGTGTCGTACTCGAGAAACGATGGCGCAGCCCATGCCCGCAGTGAGAACCTGATCTTCATCGACTCGGATGATATTCCGAACCAAACGTACTTGGCGGCGATGCTCGAGGCGCTCGAGACGAATGCGTTCGTGTGTGCCAGCATGGATTACGCGGCCCTCAACCCGGACTGGATTGTGGATGCGTTCGCTCGAGAGATCGAAGGTGGTGTTCACAACCCGGTCGCGCCGTATGCGAACGGTGGCAACATCGGTATCAAGAAAACCGTGTTTGATGCCCTGAACGGTTTCGACACGACCCTGCCCGCGTTCGAGGATCTGGATTTCTCCTGGCGGGTTTTCAAATTGGGCCACAAGATGATCCTGGTCAAAGAGGCAGTGCTCGCGTACCGTGTCGCCCCAGATTTGCGGGCGTTGTACCGCAAGTGCTACCGGGATTCACTGCCGAACGCTCGAGTCTTGCTCAAAAACTTTCCCGGTTACGTGCCCGCCTGGATGTGCCTGCTCGGGCTGGGCGCTCGGGCCGCGCTGATCACACTGAGCACTTTCACGTTATTCAACCGGGGTCGGCTCGCCCGTTGGGTGCTGGCCTGCGCGTACTGGCGCGGCGATCTCGAGGGGTGCATCCGAGAGCGTTACTTGCATTGGCTGCCACGCGGTCGCAGCCCACGCGAAACGATTTGAACTCGAGGCCGACCTCGAGCCCCCAAATTTGATCAATGCGGGATTTGCACTTGCCTACCCAGCAATCGCCGCCTATACTTCTCAGGCGCTACCGGCGCAACGCGGTGATGGCTCTCGAACCAGGTCAGGGTCGGAAGACAGCAGCCTTAAGGGATGCCCATCAGGTGCCGTTGCTCACTGGTAGCG
>JAYURE010000318.1:0-5009 GCA_043756345.1 Deinococcales bacterium
TGCTCGAGACGGCGCATGGCAACAACGGTGATGGCGTCGTGGGTCGGGTGGTCAATGCGGCAGCGGCGGTGCAGCGGGCGTTGGGCAACGTTCCTCCGGTGATCCGGCTGCGGTCGAATCCCATCGAGACGGGATTGCGCCAGAGAACCTTTGTCTATTCCAAAAGCACCCAGCCTGCTGCGAACGTGCTCTTTAGCGTCTACGACCTGGACCTCGAGAATGACATCAACAACGTCAGTGTGCGTGTCAGCAGTGACCGTGACATCATGGTGCCTGGCTCGATTGACCACACCTTTCTGACCCCTGGGATCAGAACCCTGACCATCACCGCGACCGATAACGCAGGGCTCTCGAGTCAGGCGTTCCAGACGGTGAATGTGATCAACGCGCCACCCAGCGTTACCAACATCACTGCCCCGACCGAGATTGGACTGGCTGAAGGTTGGTCGCCAGTGACCCCGGTGATCGCCACCGACCCGAACGAAGCCACCGGCACCTTGGGTTGTGACCGGGTGCGTTGGAGTGTCCAAGGCAGTGATCTGCTGCAAAACAGCAACGGTTGCGACAATTTCGTCGTCTTTTCCGAACAGGGAACACGAACGGTCACGATCACCGCCACCGATCCCGAAGGTGCAGTCGCCACCAAGGTCTTGAGCGTCAATGTCGGGCCGCGCCCCGCGCAGATCAAACCCAGCGTGCGGGGCTTCGTGGTTCAAGACAGTGCGGCCAAAGTGCTGCAAGATCGGATCACGCTTGTGCCCGCCAGCCAATGCCCGATACTGGCCACCGCCGATCTGTACAACCCTGACAATGCTCCAGTCAGCCTCTCGTGGACGCTGGACAATGGAACGATCTTGAAATTGGAAGCACTGCTGCCGCTCGATGCCGGTCGCCAAGTTCGGGTTGATTGCAACGCGCTCGAGACTGGACGCTACTTCCTGCAACTATTCTTGACCACGACCACACTCTCACCGGCCAAGAAGCGGTTTACCTTCGACATGCCGATCATCGGCCCGCGTTAAGGAGGTGAATAAGGAGGTGAACGTTATGAAGAGATACTTGCTGTTGTTCGCGGTGCTGCTGGCGGCCTGCAACGGGCAGGGGAGTGTTTCGCTCGCCACTCCCAATGGACTCAAGGCCACGGCTGGAGACAAATTGGTGTACTTAACTTGGAACGCCAACATTGAATCTGACCTCAAAGGGTACGTGGTTTCGGTCACGCTCGCGGATGGGGCGCTGGTCAGCAACAATCCGGTCAATGCACCCGCAACCCAATTGACCGTCCGCGACCTGAGCAACGGCACGGGCTACACCTTTCGCATTGCCGCCGAGAACGCGGCAAGAAACCGTTCGGGATTCTCGAGTCCAATCACGGCCATGCCGGGCGTTCCCAGCCTCGCGCCAGCGAAACCCACAGGCTTGACCGCCTCGGCCCAGAACAGTCAGGTCTTGCTGGCCTGGAACAAAAACCTCGAGCCTGACCTCAAAGGCTACACTCTGCGATATGGCATTGTTGCGAGCAGCCTCGATCAAATCAAATCCTTGCCTGCCAATGCGGTCAGTACGGTCGTGGGACCACTGACCAACGGCACAGCTTTTTTCTTCGCGCTCGAGGCCGAGAACAACGCGGGACAAGCATCGCCCCGCACCGATGTGCTGGCAGCCACACCACAAGGAGCCTTGCTCGCGCCAATCATCAGCAGTTTCTCGATCACTGGGTATGGCACCTCGACTCAGGTCCGCCAGGGGGCCGGAGGGATCGAAATTGTCTTGCAAGGAGAACGGCTCGAGGCGTTAAGCAGCGCGAAATTGTTGGGGGCTTTCGACTTGAGCATCACCGACAAGCAGGCCACCAGCGCCAAACTGTTTGCAATCGTGCCGCACGGTATCGAAATTGGACCGCGCACGCTTCTGATCTCGAGCAGCGTTGGCGAGGTGGCAGTCAATGACGCGATTGAATTCAGTAAAATCACTGCCGCCAAAACACCTGGTTTCAACCCGAGCGACACCAACGGCCTGGGCACACCCAACAAACCTTACTTGACCCTCAGCAAAGCCCTTTCGGTGGCAGGCACGAATGACACGGTGCTTTTGGGGGCTGGAATTTACAGCGCAGGCGAAACCTGGCCGCAGGGCAGCATCTCGCCGGTGGTCACGAACGTCCCAGCGGGCCTGACCATTGAAGGTCAAAGCAGCGACCGGGGTGCAGTCTTGCTCGAGGGAACAGGGGCCACAGGTTTGGCAAACGCACTTTCATTGGAGGGTAGTGGCACGATCCGCAACCTGACCTTGCAAGGTTTTAATTCTGGGATTCGGCTCGAGGCGGGCTCGACCTCGACACGGTTGGGAGTGTTGCGCATCGATAATGTTGCCGCCATTGAAAACCGCTCTGGAGTTCTGGTGTTCAACGCTGAACGCCTCGAGTTGAGCCAAAGCGTTTTTGCCAACAACGCCAGCCAAGGACTGCTGACCCGAGGCGTGAGCCAAGTGCAACTTTCACAAAGCCAATGGAGCGGCAACGGTTTAGGCATTGACCTGCGAAACGAAGGCAGTCGAGCCTCAAGCGCGATCCTGGGCCAACTCAGCATCGTCTTGAGCAGCACTGATGGCATTTCAGTGCGAGATGTCAGCCTTGATCTGTCCAACACCCGTTCGGCGCAAAACCAGGGCAATGGACTTTTTTTGGCTGGACGGCCTGGTTTCGTGGCGTTGCGGACCGGAACCCTGCTCGAGCAAAACGGCTTTGGATTCGACGATCAACGCAGCCCGGACCAAGGTTCGATTACTGCCACGCGCTACCTGTTGCCCGGTTCGGGCGTGAGCATCAGTACCGTGTTTGGACCAGCACAATTGGGCACCTACTACCGCATCATCAATGCTGGCAACGTGATTTTGTTTCAGTGATTTTGTTTCAGTGATTTTGTTTCAGTGATATTGAAAGGAGCCTGCCAATGAAAGCCAACTCGAGAACCTTCGCAAACGCCTGGATGTTCGGCCTGATCTTGCTCTGCGCCTGCCCAAGCCAGATCAATCCGCTCAAGATCGATAGCTTCACCGCGACCCCCAACAACCTGCCCAGCGGTGGCGGCAACGTGACTTTGGCCTGGACTGTGACCGGCGCGAGCAACCTGTCCATCGAACCCAACATTGGCAGTGTCAGCGGCACTTCGTTGGTCGTCAATGTCAACAGCAACAGAACCTTCACCCTCAAAGCCAGCAACGCCGAGGCTTCAGTCACCGCCAGCACTTTGGTCACGGTTGTCGGTGGCGTGGACACGAGCGCACCGACCTTGCTGAGCCAAAGCCCATTGCCAGGCGCAACCGGTGTGAGCAAAGACTCGAGCATCGTCTTGACCTTCAGTGAGACCATGAATAAAACACAAACGCAATCTGGGTATGCCTCGAGCAGCATAGGCATTCGTCCGAACGAAGTGGGCTTTGCCTGGAACACCGACGCGACTGTGCTGACCATCAAACCCACTGATCCCCTGAATTACGCCAGCGGCACCGATCCCAACACCACCGCAGCCCTCGAGTACGGTTTTTCCCTGGCGAGCGGTGCGAGCGATCTGGCAGGCAATTTTTTGGCCCCAGTCGCTGCCAACTTCAAAACCTTGCGTCAAATCACGGCAAAAGTGCCAGGAGATCCAATCCAAGATGGCAGCGTGGATGGCACAACCGTCAGCAACAACAGCGCCGACATGACCATCACCACCAGTAGCCGAGGCTTTCTTGGCTTCAACCTGGGCAGCTTGCCGACCACACTGCAAGCGACGAGCATCAACGCCGCGAAGTTGCGGGTCAACGCGCAATTCCCGATGGTCTTCAGCACCGAACAAATCGAACTCGAGCATGTTTCTTACGGAGCTACCCTGACCGCCTCGGCCACGACAGGCACTGCATTGCGCAACCTTGGCAACTTGACCCAGGAACCCCCGGTCGAGAACGCCTGGAAGGCAGCTAATGTGCTGGCAGCAATTCAAGACGATTGGACCAACCGCACCGCCAGAGGCAACCGCAGCCAGTACCGTTTGCGTTGCACCGGTTGCACAGTGATCTTTTTCACTGCCGAGGCCGCAACCTCTGGCGGTGATGCGCAACTCAAAGTGCCAGAGTTGGTGCTCGAATACCTGCTGCCCTGAACACAATCTAAACCGACGTTCAGGTCAACGCTCGAGATTCAGTCTCGAGACTGGAGCAAAGAGGAGGAAATCATGTTCAACCGAAATCTTGCGGCCATCGTCTTCATCAGCATGTTCGGAATCGCAGTGGCTGCGGGCTCGAGCTACAGCTTGATCGTGAACGCTCAAGTCTCAAACGAAAAAGCCATCGTGGTTGGTGGCAAAACCTACGTGTCACTCGCGGTGCTTAAATCACTCGGGATCAGCTCGAGCCTCAAAGGAACCACGCTGATACTCTCAAACTCGGCAAGCTCAAGCAGCACAGCGAGTGTCACAGCGGGTGGTACGAAGCAACGGGCCTCACTCGAGGGATGCATTGGCGAGACGCTGTTCAACGGTGTCTGGCGCTTCACGGTCAAATCCACGAAACCGATCAGCCGTTACAACGGCCAGCAACCCGGTTACAGCCTGAACCTCGAATGGAAAAACGGCACGAAAACCACTACCAACGCCCTCAACACCGGTGTCAAAACGTTGAACTTGGTGCTCGAGGATGGCACGGTTTTGCAGAGCGAGGACGTTCAGAACCTGACCAACAAAAGCCTGCCGCAGGGCGCTGGAGTGACGCTGGATTTGGCATTCCATGCCGCGTCGGGAACGCCCGCCGACAAGCTTTCCAAGCCCGCGAAATTCCTGATCGAGATCGATCCGAAAGTGCTGACCAACACAGGCGTCTCGGTGGCCTACAGCACACCCAACCCGAGCTTCCGGGTACGCCTGGATTGCCAGAAGTGAGACGCTCGAACCGCCCATCGCCCGCCGCATCATGGTCGGACGCAACACCGGACACTTCACGCTCGAGGCTGTCGCCCGCGAGGTAGGAATCAG
>JAYURE010000319.1:0-5005 GCA_043756345.1 Deinococcales bacterium
AAATCCGAGCAATCACCGGCCAACCCCGCCGAGGGCGTTCACATCGAAGTCAGACGCCTCGAGAAACCCGTCGTGCCTGGCGCTCGAGAAATTCGTGCCACCCTCGAGTTACATGTCCGAGACGATGGTCCTGGCATCCCGGCGCAAGTGCTGCCGCGCATGTTTGAAAAATTTTACCGAGGTCCTGGCGGCGGTTCTGGCCTGGGCTTGGCAATCGCCTCGCAGATCGTGCGTGGACACAATGGCGAGATTTCCGCACAGAACGATCAGGGACGCGGGGCGCATTTCACGGTGACGTTGCCAGCGCTTTCGGATGAAGAGGGCGAGTAAAAAGCAGGTTGAAAGTGCAAAGTTGAAAGTGGAAAGAACGAGTCAAAAACTCAAGGCTCGAGTTTTTTTGGTTTTACTTTCCTCTTCTGTTTCTTTGATCTTTCCTCTGCCTCAAAGCAACAACCGCCCAACCTCGAGAGGCTGAACGGTCGTGACCAACAGTGGTTTTAGATCAGGTTCTTAGATCGAGGCTTTGACGGTGCTTGAAGCTTTGAACTTCAAACGCTTGCCTGCCGCAATCTTGATCTTCTCGCTCGTGCCTGGTTTGACACCAGTACGGGCTTTGGTTTTGATCACGCTGAAACCACCCAAGCCGGGAATCGTGACCGTTCCCTTTTTCGCGTGTGCGAGCACCGCCTCGACGATTGCATCGATTGCTGCGCTTGCGTCTTTTTTCGTGATGCCCGTCTTGCTTGAGACGGCATCTACCAGTTCGGCCTTACCAGAACGATTTGCCATATTTTCCCCTTTCGGCGAAACATTACCCTGATAAACACGGCATGTCAAGCCTTAAGCCTCATGCAGCACGCATGAATGACCAGTCTACCCTGAAAAGGTCCCTGAGAGACAACTTATTTCGGGGCTCGAGTTGTCCATTCGGGCTCGAGTTCAAGTTTTTTCAAGTCTAAAGTCTGGCCTGAAGCGTCAATCCTGCAACACTGCGATCTCGAGCCTGATCTGTGAACGCAAAACCGTTCACACTTGAAGGATGAAAATTCTTGCCGCGTTGGTCCTTGTGCTCGCCCTGGCCGCCTGTGCGCCAGCCGCCACCGGTCCCGAATTGCCGCCCGCGCCACGCTTGCCCGGCATGACCGAAAGCCATTTCGTGACGCTCGAGGGTGAGCGTGTTTATTACGAGGCGGGCGGCCCGACCGATGGGAAGTTCGCGCCCGTGCTGTTCGTGCATGGGATCGGTGCGGGCAACTCGAGCCACCTCTGGCGCGAGAATACTGCCAGCCTCACCAAGACGCGGCGCGTATACACTTTCGATTTCCCTGGTTTTGCGCGTTCCGGTGCTCGAGCCATGCGTTACACGAACGACCTGTACGCCGGTGTGGTCGAGCAACTTTTGCGTCAAGTGATCAAAACGCCCGCCGCGCTGATCGGTGGCAGTTTGGGTTCAGATTACGCGATTCGTGTCGCGGTCGAACACCCCGAACTCGTCAAGCAATTGTTGCTGTGCAACCCGACCGGTTACGACCCGAGCCTGAATTTCACGCGCAACGTTTCCAAGGACCTTGAGACGTACAACCTGTTCGCCAACACGCCAGTCGGCGGCCTGACCTTCGGGGTTTTGAACAGCGATGGCGGCCTGAATTTCTTCTTGTACAATTATGTCTATTTGGATTGGCGTCGCGTCACGCCGGAAGTCACGCAGTTGTACCAACGCAACCTGGACGGCCCGAACAAGCAGTACGCGCCGTTCTCGTTCTTCTCGGGCTTTTTGGATCAGGATGTCACGAAACTCTGGCCGCAAACCAAGCAACCAACGCTTCTGGTTTGGGGTTCGGATGACCTGTTCACGTCCGTTAATTACGCACAGGATTTCATCAAGGCTCGAGATGTGCCGCTCAAAATTTTGAAGGCCCGAGCGATTCCGAATGATGAAGCGTTCGAGGAATTCAACAAGATTGCGCTCGAGTTTTTGAAGTAAGCACGGCATCAAAAAAGTGGAGCCGAAACTTGCTCGGCTCCACTTTCGTATTTTTGAGTTCAGGCTCGAGGTGCATCTTGGCGGATCAACTCGAGGTCTGAAACCACTTGCGGCTCGAGGGGCCTGTTCTCTGATGGAGCGTGCTCGGTTGGTTTGCGAGACACATCGAAGACGAGCGCGATCAAACCGATCAAACCGGAATAGCCAATCGCCAGTTCGCTGACGTTGAAAATGCCACCCAAAACCATGCCGATCAGGGCAATCACTGGCACGCTAAAAGTACGGATCGGCTCGAGGCGACCGGCCCGCAAGAAGGCGACATCCATGCAAATGCTGATCAATCCGATCAGGCCGGTGAAGCCCATGGCGATTTCGCCAACTGCGAAGAAGCCCTGAATGAACAAGGCCATGACCGCAAGCGAGGCGAGCGAAAAGGCTGGAAACTCGAGCTTGGCGTCCGTGTCTTTGCGAACCCGAACGAAATCCATCCACAGCGCACCCAGGCCAACCAGCCCAATAAATCCGAGTGCCACGTCACTGACGGCAAAGAAACCGGCGACGGTCAGGGCGAGAACGGCGAATGTGCTGATGGTGAATGATTTCATCTGTTCCTCCATGCGACTCGAGGTTGATGCTCGGGTTGCGCTTGAAGAAAGGATAGTGATGTGCCTCGAAGGAATTGCTCGAGGATTGCGAAGATTGCGCGAACAGGTTCAGGCCAACTCAGCCGACCCAAGTTCTGAGAGCGCCAACTGGCACCAGGCCAGCACTTCCCCACTGACCCCGAGCGATTCGAGATCGGCAGCGGCGTACCATCCAAACGGACTGCCCTCGCTCGAGATGCTGCCGTCATACCCGGATTCGGGCGCGGCGAAATACACCAAATCAATGTGCTGATGACCCGGTTCAATGTCCTCGAGTTGCACGCCACGAGGTTGTGCCAACAGGACCGGACTGCTCGCTGGATGCGAAATCGCGGGCCGTGACTCGAGCACGATCCGCACGCCGGATTCCTCGAGCACTTCGCGCACGGCGGCCTGATCTGGCAATTCGTTCGCTTCGATGTGACCACCCGGCGGCAACCACAACCCGAGCTTGCGGTGAGGATGCAGCAGCACGCATCCTTGCCAAACCACAAATACCGCGACCGTAAAATCTCGAGTCATGCCGGGATTCTACGGGAAGAACGAGAGGAAAGATCAAAGAGGAAAGATCAAAGAGGAAAGTAAGGTCTCGAGGTTTGAGGTTCACCTTTGACCTTTTGGCTTTCACCTGCTCTTTTCGAGCATCAGTGTTGCGCAAATACGGTACACTCCTATCCACATGAGCCCGCTGCGCAATCACTTGATTCAAGCCACACGCTTGGTCATTTTGGTTGTGTCCTTGAGCGAGTCCCCCTGTGGGGGGATTTTTCACGTCGTCGGGCTTTGATCCCGACCATCGCTGACACCCGAAATTCGGGGACGTGAACCGCGTCTCGAGAAACCCATGATCAACTTCAAGGAGAATCCATGCTTGACCTGAAATTTATTCGTGAACAACCCGAAATCGTGCAGAAAGCCATTCAAGACAAAAACATCAAATTGGATTTATCAGAATTGCTCGAGTTGGACCGGCAAGTGCTCGAGGCGAAACGCGAAACCGAGGAAGTTCAGGCCGAACGCAACCGCAACGCCAAAGCGGGCGGCAAAGTCTCACCCGAAGAACGCGCCGTGCTGATCGAAAAAGGCAAGCAACTTGGCGCACGGTTGGCGGAACTCGAGCCGACCTTACGTGATCTCGAGGCGCGATTGCGCGTTCTGTTGTTCAAAGTGCCGCAGATTCCTTGGGCGGGCGCTCCGATTGGCCCGGATGACAGCTTCAATGTCGAAACCCGCACGCATGGAAAGCCTCGAGATTTCGATTTTCCGATGCTCGATCATGTCGCCTTGATCGATAAGAACGGCTGGGGCGAACTCGAGCGGGTCGGGCGAGTCTCGGGCACGCGCAGTTACGCCTTGCGTGGCGATCTGGCCTTGCTCGAGCTTTCCGTGTTGCGGTTCGCGGTCGATCATTTGGCAAAAGCCGGGTTCGATCTGGTCAGCGTGCCAAGTTACGCCCGCGAGGAGGCGTTCTACGGTCACGGTCAATTCCCGGCCTCTCGAGATCAGGTTTATGAACTCTCGACCCGCAGCGAAGATGGCGAGGCTGAACCTTCAAACCTCTACCTGGCCGGAACCGCCGAGGTGATCCTGAACGCGCTGCATTCTGGCGAAATTCTCGAGGAGGCCGCGCTGCCTGCGAAGTACGTCGCCATCAGCCCATGCTTTCGTGCCGAGGCGGGCACCGCAGGCAAAGACGCCCGTGGCCTGATGCGCGTGCATCAGTTTCAGAAGGTTGAACAGTACGTGCTCGCCCCAGCCAGCCCAGAAACCTCAGGCCAGATTTTTGATCAAATGCTCGGCAATGCCGAAAGCCTGCTGCAAGCCCTCGAATTGCCGTACCGCGTACTCGAGGTGGCGACAGGCGACATGGGCACCGGGAAAGTTCGACAGATTGACCTCGAGACGTGGGTGCCGAGTGAAAGCCGTTACCGCGAGACGCATTCTTGCAGCGCCCTGCACGATTGGCAGGCGCGACGTGCCAACCTGCGATACCGTGATTCTGAAGGCAAAGTCCGTCACGCCTTCACCTTGAACAACACGGCGCTTGCCACGCCAAGAATCCTGGTGATGCTGCTCGAGAACCATCAGAACGCCGATGGAACTGTGAACGTGCCGAAAGCCCTACAACCGTACTTTGGGAAAGCCCTTCTCGAGCCTGCCAAAAAGTGATTCGACTCGGCAAACTGGTTTGCGGAAGGCTGCCCGCAAACCGGTTCGACCCGAGTCTCTTTGGTTTCCAGGGCTTACGCATATGACTTGGCGAGTCTAAGAATCTCTGAGGAATGAGATTCGCTGTTTGGTATTCCTCGAGTTTCCTTGACTAAAAACTCTTAAAACAGATCTGTAGGGTGGGCTGTGCCCACCTTTTGCACAAAAC
>JAYURE010000320.1:0-1845 GCA_043756345.1 Deinococcales bacterium
TCCTTGATGAATCTGGGCTCGAGTATTTCTGATTTTTAGTATTACTGACTTCTGGCTTCGTTTAACCAGTTGTAAACCGTGGCGCGTGAGACCTCGAGAATTTCGGCGACGTGTTGGGTGGCGTTGCGTGTGGCGAAAAGTTGTTTGGCATCCAAGGCCGCCACCGCATCAATTTTTTGTGCCCGGGTCAGTGCGGGCAGTGGCGTGTTGATCTCGCGTAAATGCTCACCGAGCGCCGAATGAATTTGTTCTCGCCAGTCGCGTTCGACCAGTGCCGTCGGGGGGCTCGAGGTTGTGGCGGCGAACATTTCCAGAAATCCTTTGAAGGCATCGAAGCTCGAGACATCCAAATTCAGGCACAGCAATCCGATGCGTTCGCCGCTGGCATCTCGCACGACGCTGCTGATGCACTTCAGGCGGCGACCATCCCAATTGCTACGTTCGTAAGGCCCGTAAACATCGCGGCCCTGCTCGAGTTGGATTTCTTCGGCGATCAGTGAGACTTCGCCCGGACTGCGCCTGGAAAAGTTGTTCCAGATTTTGACGACCCGATCCGTCTCGAGGTCGTGCAGCACGACTTCGGCGTTAGGGTGTAACCATGCTGCGATGCCTTCGGCGATGGGGAAGGTGTGGGCGTATCGCGCCTCGAGTTTGGTTTTGGAAAAGCGCATGGTTTGATTATACGTCTAATTTAGACAAAAAACCAAGAATACATGGGCTGGTCTATTTTTGACCCAACTCAATCTTGACGTAATCACCGACACGCATCGCATCAATCGACTGACAAATATCCTCGAGCCGTTGCTGCATTTTCGGCCATGATGTGGATCGCAAAACCACAATCGCCAACCTTCGACCCGTCAAGTTTTGTTGATACCGCAAGTTCTGATCCGTGGTGACAAGGGCATCGTAGCCGGCTTTTTCGGCGGCCTCCAGCAAATCCCCATTTTGCAGTGTGAACCATCCGAGTTCGGCTGACGTGTCTACCAAGTGATTGACCAAGTAACGCCGAAGAGGATGCGGCACTCCCTGATCAAAAATCAATCTCATGTTGCAACGGGCTCGAGCAGTGTGCGTGCCTCAAAATCCAGGACAGCTTCAACCTGATCTCGGGTTACACCAGGAAACCACTCGAGGACTTCTTCGATACTGGCTCCGTCACGCAGGTTCTCGAATAATGCGCGAATTGGGACTCGAGTGCCACGAAAGACCCACGCGCCACTGACCACGTTGGGGTGACGTTCCACGGCTGCGCAATTGGACCAGTTGCTCATGCCCTGATGGTAGCGCACTTTTGGGTCTTCAAGTTCCATTTTGAATCACACTTTTTCTGGCAGGTCGTACTCGAAAACATAAGAGTGTGCGCCCGCCGCATTGTTAATCACCATGCTGCCGGTCAATCCCTCGAGCGCACCCGTGCCAGAATCGGCCACGACCGTCACGCTTTGTTGCGCTTCACCTCGGACCATGCTCGAGGAGTGTTGCAGCACGAACGTACCCTCGCGTCCGTGCAGCGTTCCCGTGACCTGTTCGATGGCCACGTATCCCGCCGAGTTTGGAATCGCGGTTCTGGCGCTGAGCATCTGGCCAACGCTGGTTCCGGTCAGGTCGCCCTGAAATTCTTTGTTGATCGTCAATCGGCCCAACATCGGGTATCCGGCTGGCATTTCTTGCGGCTCGAGTTTGATGCTGAATGGTCCGGTTGCGTTCATGGTGGTCTCCTCTGTCTATTCTGCCGATACCCTATGGACTTGGGATGAAATAACTTCCCGATTTCCAAAGCAACGACGCGCATCACGGCCCGGTTTCTCAAAATCGAACAGGGAAGTTGTTTCATCCCGGATA
>JAYURE010000321.1:0-14880 GCA_043756345.1 Deinococcales bacterium
GCTGGTGAAATCTCACTTTGGGATGCCGCCAAGAAATACCTGGCCTGAATTTATTTCGTCCTGAGGGCCACAAACCTGTTCAACCCATGATTTTCTTAAAAGCCCCGTATACTCGAGCATTCGCTTTGAACGGCCCGCATCTTCATTCGCATCTTCCAGGGGCTTCGTGAATCAACTGACCATCACGCAAAAACGTTTGGCCGGGGTGCTGCAAAAACGGCCCGGTTTGGCATTGGCGATTGTTGGTCCACCGGGGATCGGTAAGACGTTCACGGTCGCAGGGTTGTTGTTGCACATACCGTGCGCTCAGCAGCGTTTTCAGGCGAGCATCAGTCCGAGCGAATTGCTGAAATCCTTGTTGCGTCCGAAAAAAATCTCTGGATGGGTGGAACGCACGCTCGAGCAGGTGGCGGCGGGTGTGTTTGTGGAATTGCCGTTGCTGGTCGCGGCGTTGGCTGCGATCATCTCGAACCTCGCGCCGTTCGTGTTGCACCTCGAGGATGTTCACGAGGTGGACACGGATCAACTCGAGTTCGTGCTGGCGTTGGCGCAGGCGATCAAAGGCGTCAAGGGTGCGGCGTTGTTGGTCACAAGTCGCACGACCGTCGCGGAACCGTTTGAGGTCGTGCCGCTCGAGCCCTTGCCTGCGGATGCCGTGAAAACGCTACTCGAGTCGGAGGCGGGCGCAAGCTTGCCGAGCGAATGTTTGGCCTTGATCGATGCGCGGGCGGCAGGCAATCCGTTGTTTGCGCTCGAATTTTTTCGGTTTTTAACGCGGCGCGGTTTCGTTTGGAATGACGGTTCGCGTTGGCATTGGCGAGCGCCAGAGCATGACGTGTTGCCCGCCACGGTCGAGGCGGTGATTGAACGTTCGATCCTGGAGGCCTGCGCGGATGTGAACACCCGAACGGTGCTCGAGGCGCGGGCGTACTTGGAGAGTCACCTGACGACCGGTTTTTTGCGGGCGGAGTTGCTGAATACGGCTTTGTTGGCGAACCTGACCGGTTTGGATGTGGCGACCGTACAGCGGGCGGAACGTCAGTTGCGATCCAAAGGCATGCTTAACGATGCGGGATTTGTTCATCCGTTGTTCCGTGAGGTGCCGGTCAAAGCCATGAGCAATCAATCCCGGCAACGTTTCGCGCAACGGGCGATTGATGAATTGCGAAGCCCATCGGTCGCCTCGCGGTTCGTCAAAGATGCCGGGTTGACGGTGGCACAAAGCCGTTCGTTGCTCGAGGCGGCCATCAATGAGGCCGAAGCCTCGGGACAAACGCGATTGGCCTATGAACTGACCGTCGATGCGTTGGATTTGAACTTGTACGACCATGCGCAACAATGCCGTTTGGGGCAACGGGTGGCGCAGTACAGCCTGACCAAAGCGGCCAGTTTGTTCGATCACCTCAACCCTCAACAGGCCGATGATGTTTATGTCTGGGCGGGCATCTTGGCGCAATTGGGTCGTCTGTTGGATGCGCAAAAACTTTTGCAGAACATGACCGAACAAGAACTCCAGCAGATTCGTTGGTTCGAACAATTGCTGTTGGTTCATTCCCTGGCGAACGACCATGCGGGTGCGGTAGCCATCTGGGATCGGCACAAAGACCAGATGGGTCACGGTTCCAAATTCCGACTGACCGTGGCGCACAGCCTGACCCTGGTCAGCCGTTTGCAAGAGGCGAGCGACGTGCTCGAGGCCGTCATGAAACAGGCGACGACCGATGAATTGCTGGCCGATGCTTTGATCGTCAAAGGTCAATGGCTGGTTTACACCGGAGACTTTGAACGGGCCTACGAACACGGTTCTCGGGCGCTGGGCATTTACGAACGGCTCGGGGATACTTCCGGGATGGGGGTCAGCAGTTACGGTTTGGGCATGCTGGTGTACTACCATGGGCGTTTGGATTTGGCGAAAATGCATTTTGCCAAAGCCAAACAATTGTATTTCGAGGTCGGCAATCAAACCCGTTACCTGCAAAACCTGATGATGCTCTGCGCAACCCAAACAGAGTTGGGCCAGTACGAACAATCCGAACGTGGCCTGCTCGAGGCTGAAGAACAACTGCCCAACGGCGTGCCGAGCGAAGTGCTGGCTGAGATTTGCAACAACCTGAGTTTCTTGTACCGAGGTTGGGACGTGTCGTTCGGTTCGATGCTGGCCCTCAAATATGCGCTCAAAGCGGTCCAGGCGGCACGGCAGTTGAACAATCCCCGTTTGATCGTCAACAGCCTGTACCAAGCCTCGAAATCCGAAACTCTGGCGGGCCGTCCTTTGGAAGGTTTACGGCTCGCCGATGAAGCGCTGCAACTCGGAACGGGTGTGCATTACCTGGCCCTGATCGGTTACGTGCAGCACGCCCGTTATCAGGCTCTCAAGGCATTGCAGCGACCCTCGGAAGCCATGCAAGCACTCGAGAACGGTGAGTCCGGATGCAGGTCACAAAATTTTTTGATCGATGCCGACTCTTACGCGATTGAACTCGAGTGCCTGCGCAACAATTGGCTGGCGGCCCGCGTATTGGTTGCCGACATGCAACGCAAAGGACAAATTCACCGCAGCGCCTGGTTGCTGCGCTTGTACCCGCAACTTTATATTCAAAACGAGGCGCAACCCGAATCCAAACTGCCCGCCAAAACATTCACCAAAACCGACAGTGATCCTCGAGCGCCACAATTACAGGTGCCACACTTGCTGGTGCTCGGCGAGATGAAAATCATCATCAATGGCCAGACCGAAAGCGTGCGTGGACGCAAACGCCAAGAACTGCTGGCGTTTCTGCTGGAAGCACGTATTGCCGGACGCAAAGAGGTTCATCGCCTTGAGCTTCTGGATGCCATCTATCCAGAAGGCTACGAGACGCAAAACACCTCGAGCCTGAAAGAACTGATCCGCAGCGTGCGTTCCGAGTACGGCCCGGAAGTGATTCTGACCAGCACCAACGGGTACGCGCTCGGAGAGGTCGGCAGCGATGCCGAAGATTTTTTGCACAGCAACGATGCCCAAGGTTGGCGCGGCCCGTACCTGGATAGCATTCGCACGGCCAACGACAACACGCAGGTCAGTGATACCCTGCACCTGGCCTTGTTCGCGCAGGCCAAAACGCAACTTCAAACGAACCCGAACCTCGCGCTGCAACTCAGTGAAATTTTGCTCGGCTTCGATGCCATGAACCTCGAGCATCTGGAATTGCACCTGCGGGCCTTACAAGCAAACGGTCAGCAAAAAAGCATGGCCCGTGCGTATCGCAAGTCAAGCAGGCGTCTGCTCGAGATCGGTGAAAGCCTGCCCGAGACCTGGCAAGCGTTTTTAAGCGTCAGGGAACGACCAGTTTAAGCGTCGAGTACGACGCGGCGCAAAAACAGCCTCAAACCTGACCACCACCTGACCAGCCTTCGGGCACACTGCGCCCAGGAGGTCAAGATGCGTGTCAAAGAGGGTCCGGTGGTCATTCACTTTCGGCTCTGCCCATGTTGCGCCCGTGCCGTACCAAGCATCAGTGGCGAACGGTTCTGCCCAAACGATGGCACTCCCCTGCTCGAGCATTGTCCGAATTGCGAGACAAACATCACCAATCCGACCGCACGGCATTGCACGCAATGCGGTCACGAACTCGTCAAAGACACGACCTGAATCGCACGACCTGAACCGAACGATCTGAATATCTCCCATCTCTCGAGCCATCTCTGTACCCCCAGGAGGTCATATGCGAATCTCAACCCTGCTCAAATTTTGCCTGCCAGTCCTGCTGGCTGCGACCATCACAGCTTGCCCCGGAAGTCAACCAGCACCCGGATTCACACTGGTCGCACCAGCAACCAACACCGTAGAACAAGGCTCGAGCATCACCTTGAACGTCAAAGTAGAACCCGGCAACGGATTTAACTCGGTAGTGAATTTGAAACTCGAGGACCTTCCGGCCGGAGTCACCGCCGTTTTCGAGCCGAGTGCGGTCCAGGCGGGCTCGAGCAGCACCCTGCGACTCACGGCGGGCATTGGGGCCACAACCGGGGCCGCGAAACTCTCCTTGAGCGGCGATAGCAACGGAATCACAAACAACAGCAAAATAAATTTGGATGTCACCGTCCCCACGAACTACGTCGAACTGGCCGCACCGAACCCAAGCAATCCAGGCAAAGTCGTTAAACTGCCCGTGTTGTTGGAAAACGGTGTCGGCATCTACCAGGGGGACATCATCTTCCCGGCGGGCCGCGTGATCGGCAAAGCCAGTGTGCGAAGCAACAACCTGAGTGCCAAAGGCACCGTCATGCAGCCGGGTTACTGCTACGCCTACTTTATTGGTTGCGTTGATCGCGCCCATCTCTGGCCGAACAAAACAGTGCCATACGCCTTCGACTCGAGCGCCACGCCAGGCATCAGAACACTGGTGCAACAGGCGGCCCAAGTGTACCTGGACCGTGCCGATATCCGGCTGATCCCACGCACCACCGAAGACGACTACGTGGTGATCAAAGGCATTCCACTCGACAGCACCGAAGGTGGTTCGTCCGCCGTCGGACGGGTCGAGGGGACACAAGATCTGAAACTCCGTCTCGACGCGAGTTTGGGTACCGCACTGCATGAATTTGGACACGCGTTGGGCTTGTGGCATGAACAGTCCAGGCCAGACCGGGATCAGTACGTCACGATTCTTTCCGGCAATGTCCAAGGTAAGTTTTCAAACAACTTTGAACTCAAAGACGACCCGGACGTGGCACGCGCCAACGGCCCCTACGATTTCGGATCGATCATGCATTACAGCCTGAATGCATTCAGCAAAAACAACCAACCAACCATTCAGGTCAAAAATCCAGCAGGTGTGGACCTCACCCAAATCGGTCAACGTGCCACCCTGAGCGCAGGTGATATTTTGGCACTCGCCGATCTGTACAACGCGCCCGTGACAGATGGTTCAATCGGTTTACGCATCGCCGGATCTCGAGATTTGATTTCGGGTGGCAGCCGTCAATTCTTCATCGATGTCTTCAACGATGGGCCACGCACGATGACCGATCTGTACTTCGCGGTCAGCGCCGAATTCATCGGTGTTACTTCCACGAGCACCAGCGGCCTGCAATGCGGCGCAGCCGTGAGCGACAGCAAGAACATCAACCTGAAAACCACAGTCTGTTACGCGCCCGGTGGGATTCTCAGTGGTGCACGAAAAACCTACGGTCCAATCACTGTTAACGTGCGAGATGGACTTACGACCGGTGAATTGAATGTCAATTTAAGCCTAAGACCAATCGGCACGCGCCTCGCCAATCCAGCCAAATCAGTGTCCACCGTCAAGCTCTGCAACATCAATCCCATCCGTGACACTGGCGAATCGGATTCGGTCAACAATCCGCTGGCAGCACTGAATTTTGATCAGAACCCACCAGCAGGCACATCTCGAGTGCCAGTCTGTGCTGGCAAATTCCTCGAGCGTTACACACTGAACGACAAAAACGATGTCGATTACTTCAGCTTCGATGCTTCCGATGCCGGACCACGAAAAGTGTATTCGTTCCAAATTGATGGCGGCCCTGATTTTGAGATTCTTCAGGCCAACGGAAATCCGCTCGGTTTCAAGGAAATCAGTCAACCCGGCAAGTACATCGTCAAGGTCTTCGGAACGCAACCGAGTCTGTACACGGTCAGTCCATTTGACCGCGATCCTGAAATGGAAGCATTTTTGAATGCGATCAACAAACAATACCGAGAAAAGCTCAAACCCGGCGGCCCGATCCGCAAACGCCTGATCAATGAAACGCTGAACCTCGTGATGTTCAACAACTCCATTGATACTGTAGCGAACAAAGGCGTGTCGTACTTCCAAGTCAAGGGTGAAAACCTGACCCTGAAACTCTTCGATGCCGAAAACACCCTGATCTCTGAAGACAAATCCAACACGGACAACACGATCAGCATTCAATTGCCCGGTTCGGATTTCACGAAGGTCTACCGGGCCGAACTCGGACGGCAAAACAACGAACAAACCCTGAATGGGGTCACGGTCGAACAACCCGAACAGGCATTCACCATCGAGGCGTTCAGACAGTAAACCTCGCGCCTGACGTTGCGACCAGCGGTAACCGTTCTGGCCACCGAATTCAAAACCTGAATCAAAGAACTTCTGCGCATCCTCGAGTGCGATCAATCTCGAGGATGCGCGAACTCTGTTCAAGGAGATCGCATGAAACGTTTTCTCGCATTGTTATTCACGTTCGGTCTGATGGCCTGCCCGAACAACCCATCACCCACCATCCCAGTCCCCAGCACCGCGAAAGGTGTTGAAGTGGTCGTGCCGTCATCCCCAGTGAACAACCTCGGCACTCCATTCTTTGCGAAAGTCTTTCCGAAAAACGTTACGGGGTCTCGAGTCACTGCCGCACAGCTTAACTTGAATGGAAAATTATTCGGTTTCAGCAACACGCCAAACAATTGCCCGGAAGGGTTGTGCTTTGACTTCCAAAGGGGCAACTTAACCTCGTATGACAACGGTGGTTACGATGTCACCGCGATTGTCTACCAAGAAGATGGTACGAAAACAACCAGTGCAGTCAGTGCGCGGCTGGTCATTGACATCAAAAATTTTGATGGCGGTCAAGGCGGCTGGTCAAACGGGGCGTTCACGGGTATCACCCGCCCTGCGCTCTTTGGCAGCTTCGGGCCTGATTCTTACGCCCCTCGGTTTGAAGATTTTCGCAGCGTCAGAACAGGCATCAATGGGGATACCATCGTTGAAGTCACCAAGCAATACAGGTATCAGGCTTTGTCCGTGCCGCGTTCAGCAACGACAGGGCTGTTCTTCCGAGCCATTGTCGGAACGACAGGTACAGATTACGTGAGGGTTTTGGCTCGAGATTGCAAAGACCCTCAAAACTGCACCGTTTGGAATTCCAAAACCATCGACACGAGCAACCTGCAAAACACTGAATTGAGTGTCGGGCCACCTAACTTCGGAGAGTCTGCGTCCGAAGCGGTTTACATGGAAATACAGCTTTATTTCAACTCGAGCAGTTCGACAAGCGAAGCCTACATTGGCAACATTTTCGTTGGACAGTATTAACACCCGCTTCAGATTCAGACTCGAGATTTAGGCGACTCGAGATTTGAAATTTCAGTTTTGAAAGAAGGTGAACGATGAAGAAGCAATGGTTTTTCCTGCTCGCACTGGCATTGATTTTCACATCCTGCCCAGACACCAAAACCAACACCGGCAACTCGAGCGATTCCGCAAAGTTTGATAACGCCAAGTTTGATAACGCCAAGTTTAACAGCGCAAAATTCGAGCAGTGATTCAACCCAAGGAGACCACCATGAATATCGATCTGAAAATCAATTTGAAATCATTCGCGCTCGGAATCAGCCTGACGCTCGGAACGCTGGGCATGTACGCACTGGCTGTTTCCATTCCTAACGTGTTTGCCCCCGGTGATTTCATCACCGCTGAAAAAATGAACGCGAATTTCACGGCACTCAAAACAGCAACAAATACCCTGGAAACCAAAACCGCAACGCTCGAGGCAGCAAAAGTCACTGGCCTGCGATTGACTTCAGTCGCAGATGACATCTGCACGGTGATTGACAATCCGATCACGAATGGCAACCCCAACTTGATTTTGAGTGTCAGCGGCAACCGTACCGGTCGTGGCGTGGGAATCGCAGTTGGCCCCACATACATTGACGGCAAATGGAATGTTTGCACCATCACCAACGGGTTTCAATCTGCCGTCATGGAATATCACGTTCTGGTCATCAAGCCGTAAGCCTCGAGCAGCTTTGATACCCGAGATTCTATCCTGTACTCGAATTCGAGATTACACAAAGGAGTCGCATGAAGAACACATTCTGGAAAATCATTCTGATCGGATCGCTTGCACTGCTGGCAGCCTGCGGTGGTGGAACGCCAGCCGTTGAACCCAAAGAAATTTACGTTAAAGCCGACACGGGATTGGACACCAACGCTGGCACATTGGATAAGCCACTCAAAACCATCAAGAAGGCGCTCGAGGTTTGGAAGGCGGGCAAAGAACTGGTCTTGTTGCCTGCGATTTACAACGAGGTCAGCGGCGAGACCTGGAAGTACGACGCACCTGCTGGTTTGATTATCAAATCCACAGCCAGCGGTGTGATCCTCGAGAGCACTGCAAAAACCGTGGCGTTCAACCTCAGCACCGCGCAGATCGAGAACATTAATTTCAGAAATTTCGGTCCAGCCTTGGTGCAAAACAGCGGCAAGCAAACCTTGAAAGGGGTCACATTTGAAAGTGGTGTCGCCACGAACATGACCAAAAGCGCCGAGGCCGATTGGAGCAGCATCAGTTTCAAAAAAAGCAGTGTTTCACTGTCAGAGGCAAGCCTGATGAATTTGAAGGGCGCGACGTTCGGCACCGCGTTTGAAAGCATCTCTGTGGCTGGTTCCGCACAATTGGACCTCGAGAATGCATCAACACCAGACGGACCCAGTGGACTGCTTGTGAACGTTTCAGGAAGCGCCAAAGCCAGCGTTAAAACCTCGAATGTGACTGGGTTGAACAGTTCATTTTCTGTCGGTGGCAGTGGACAGCTTTCCCTGCTCGATTGTGGTGTGACCTCAACCACTGGCTCTACCATTAATGTTGGCGGCGGAAGTCTCAGTGTCAAAGGCGGTTCGTTTTTCGCACCAAATCGAAGCGGTATTGAAGCTGGCTCGATCAACAATGTCAACGTCAGCGTGGATGGCACAAACATCAATGCGACCGAGGGAATCTCACAGGCTAAGGGTTCATTGCAGGTCAACAATGCTCAAATCACCACGACAAGAGCCGCCATCACAAGCAACTATGTCTCGGGTTCATTGAATTCATTGTCCGTGCGAAACAGTGTCCTGACCACTTCGGGCAGCAACTCCAACGTGATCTTGGTGACTTTCAGTGGGTCATTCATCGATTTGGGAAGTGCAGCTTCGCCCGGTGGCAATACGTTCATCAATTCCTCAGCAGACCTGAACCCTCGAACGATGGTGGGGATCTCTACCGTCGCCGGTACGACAGCGACCATGAACGCCAGCGGCAACACGTGGCGACCAAATGTTCAAGGTGCGGACGCAGCAGGAAAGTACGCGGCGGCGACCGTGACGGGACCATCGCCTTCTGGTGTCAATTATTACGTGGACACCGGCATCACCCTGAAATTCTGACCTCTAGATTCTGACCTCAAGATTCAGGCTCGAGATTCAATCCCAAGCCCTCATTCACGCTCAAAGTTCCTCGAGAAAAGGAGTTTTTATGACACAGCACAAAATGATCGCACCCGTCCTTGCAACCCTGTTCGCATCCTTTCTGGCCGCCTGCGGTGATCCGGTCAGTAAACCAGGTGCCACGTGCAGCCTCGAGAACGACATCACTGCCGCCACCACGTTCAACTGCGGCACCTACGAGGTCAGTGGCGTGATTAAGGTCAGCGGAGCCTTGACCATCCCGGCAGGCACAACCCTGAAATTCGCCAACAATGCCGGATTGGAAATCCTCGAGACGGGATCGTTAAACGCGACGGGCACGAAAGAAAAACCGATCACGTTTACGGGGGTCACGCAAACCAAAGGCGCTTGGAAAGGCTTGGCGTTTCGCTCGAACGATCCGGCGAACAAATTGATTTACGCAAACGTCTTGTTTGCGGGCAGCGCAGAATTCTGTTGCGATTACTCCATTCCGTCGGGCATTGTTGCCGCTGTGAGCTTGGGAAGTTCGCTCATCGAGGCACCGGTTCAAGTCACGATTGCCAACAGCCTGATCGCCAATAGTGGTAACTATGGCCTGTACTTGTTCCGCAGCGGAACGCTTCCAGGATTCAGCAGCAACACATTCAAATCCAATACAAAGGCCCCGGTGATCTTGCCATTCTCGAGGGTGGGATTGTTGGATTCTGCCAGCGTGTACGGCGGTGGTACGGACGTGAACAGCGAACAATTCGTGCGCGTGAACGAAGTTGACAATGACACGAACATCACGCAAACCATGCGCAAACTGGATGTGCCATACCGAATCTCTGCTGGTGTTGCCGATGCGCAACTTGAGTACCGTGGCGCACTGACCATCAACGCTGGAGCTGTCCTCGAGTTCGAATCGAACAGTGGTTTGCAAATCACTCGAACTGGATCATTGACCATCAGTGGCACAGCAACTGAGCGCGTGATTTTGAAGGGCCGCCTGAGCAACCCAGGGTACTGGCGCGGCATCAACATCCTTTCCAATGGCGGCAATTCTATGAATTACGCAACCATCCGCGATGCGGGCAGCACCAAGTTTGATGGTGCAGACAACGGGGCCAAAGCGGGCATCACCATCGGTGGGGGTTTCCAAACCGACCCATCCTCGATTGCAGTTGGGAATTCAATTGTGACCACCAGCGGTTATGGCGTTTACAAGCATACCGATGGGACGTTCACGGACAATGGTGGAAACGACTTCAGCGGTAACACAACACCGAAAAATTTCTAAGCTTTGCAGTGACAGCAACACCATCAGAACTTTACGAACCTCGAACGTGACGGCATGAACCCCATTCGCCCAGCGGTGATTGCTGTGGTCTTTTTTTACCCGCCGAATTGAAAAACATCGCGTATCCTCGAGCTTGGAACAGGTGTTTTCAAGCTCGAGGTTTCAACCCGAATGAACAACATGTTTTCATCCAATTTTTCGTACCGTAGAAAACCCGGATGGCTCGAGGTAAAGATTTTTCTCGAGCCATTCATTCGGAATTTTAACTCGACTTACTTTTTTTCAGGAGAACCCATGAAAGCAACTGTTTCGCTGGTCGTTCTGTTCACGTTGGCTTTGGTTGCCTGTGGCGGCGGAACCTCTACCGCGCCTGGGCCGAGCGCACCGAGTCTGAGCGTCGCCTTCTCGAGTCCGAACAGCGATGTGTTCACCCAGAATTCGCTGGTCAAAATAAAGTTGGCCGTGACCGGCGATCCGAGCAGCGTCGAACTGCTCAAAGATGGCGTGTTGCTCTCGGTGCTGAACGCGCCTTACGAGTACGATTTCGAGACGGTCAATTCAATCGAGAAAACCTACGCACTGACGGCTCGGGTCAAAAAAGCGGGTTTCGCCGATGTCGTCAGTGCGGTTCGTCAGATCAGTGTGGATCGCAGCGCACCAACCGTGACGGCTCGGGTTCCAATCGATGCGGCTCCCGATGTGTTTTTGGGCAACGAGATCAGCGTGACCTTCAACGAGGCCGTTTCGCCGGCAAGCATCACGGCGCAGAGCAGTCAATTGCGGGTTGGTGCCAGTGTCGTCTCGAGCGTCGCCTCGTTGGATGCGAGCGGTACGAAACTGACCTTGCGTCCGACGGCACTGCCAAGCCTGCCCGCCACGCTGGATGTGGTGCTGACCGGAATCACCGACCTTGCCGGGAACGCGACGGGTGAGCTGAAATCTAATTTTGTGTCCAACCAATGGCCGTTGATTGGCGGGAAAGTGCCGGTGAATGTGTCCGACCTCAACCCTCCCGGCAGCACCGGTCCCAAATCGTTGGCGGTGGATGCGAATGCCAACCCTTACGTGGTCTGGAGCGACGCGAGCGGGATTCAAGTCAAGCATTGGAACGGGACGGCTTGGTCGCTGGTCGGGGCATTCGAGGCTTACGGCTGGAATGCCTCCATCGCTTTGAATCCGAGCGGGAAGCCAGTCGTTGGTTTCTTATCCGCTGGCAAGGCTTATGTGAAACGTTGGAACGGCACGAACTGGGAATTGCTGGGCGACACTGCCAATTCTGGGATTGCGACCATGGGAATGGTTTTGGATTCCAAAGGCGATCCGTTCGTGATCTTGAACGGCGGGGGATTGTTCGTCAAACATTGGGACGGTACGGCCTGGACGGATGTGGGAACCAGCCTCGGTTCAGGCCAGATGGACAGCCCATCGATCACCCTGAATCCGGCAGGAACGCCCATCGTCGCCTGGATCGATGGCAACCTCGGTTCGTTCAAGGAAGTCATTCAGGTGAAAGAATGGAACGGCACGGATTGGATTGCGGTGGGGGGCGTTCTGAACACCGGCAATACCAACGTGAACAGAATCTCGAGCGTGACGATTGCTCAGGGTGCGAAAGGACTTTTGTATCTGGCCTACAGAGGATCGCTCAAAGGCGCGGATTACGGGAAGCCCGTGGTTTACCTCAAAGCGTTTTCGGTGTTCGGCTGGGCGCAGGTGGGGCCGTCGTACATCAGTCAATACGACGATGAATATCCTGATGTCCGCTTCAATCTCGGTCCGGCACTGGTGATCGATCCCGAGGGCAATCCGGCGCTCGCGTTGGCCTCGAGCGTCACCACCGTCGATAATAAGGCCGCTGTGCGCGATGCGCGTCTGCTTCGTTGGAACTGGAACGACACGCCACAGGTGTGGAAAGAAACCAGCGTCTCGAAATTCGATCCCAACGACGGTTATGCGTTTGGTTCGGGTGTCTTCGCGCCATCGCTCGCGTTTGATTCCAAGGGCGATCCGTTGGTCATGTACCCAACGGGTTTGGCCTCCGTCAGCTACTCCCTGCGGATTCAACGCCCCAATCGCATTCCGTAGAACACCTGGATTAGGAGAACCCATGAAACGTTTTCTCGCCATGATTTTCACGCTCGGTTTGATGGCCTGCCCGAACAATACTCCCGGCCCCGTTGCAGACTCGAGCATTGGCCCGAATGGTGGCACGGTGACTGGCGGTAAGGCTTCACTGGTAATCCCGGCGGGCGCAATTGCCACGGCAGGCAAATGGAAAATCGTGCCGGTCGCCAACAGTGTCTTGCCGGTGCTGTCCACGCTCGAGCCTTACGAACTCGTCGATGGCAGTGCTTTCGAGGTTCAGGCCGACAATCCTGCCCTGAGCAAAGATGCGGAATTCAGCACCGACACGACCGGTTTTCCAACTACACCAGGCTTGAACGCCAGCTTCGGTGTGCTGAGTTTCTCGAGCGCCACGAACACCTGGAGCGAATTGCTGCCGAGTGTTGCCGGTGCCAAATACTCGGTGGCCTGCACGACCTGTAAAACCTTCGTGTTGTACAAACGCCAGCAAGTCTTGTGGGTTCCGAATTACACCACCGGCACGATCAAAGGCTACTCGAGCAAGCAACGCAAAGCAGATTTTGCGGGCGCACCGTTCAAAACCCTGACCTTACCGACCGGCACGAAACCCAACGCCGTAGCGTTCGACTCGAGCGGCAACATGTGGATCACCGACAATGCTGGTGCGCGTTTGCTCAAATACACGCCAGCGCAATTGTTAAACACTGGTACGCCGACACCCAACGCAATCATTACGCCACCTGCTGGTACATTCTCGAGTCCAATTGGTTTGGCGTTCGACTCGAGCGGGCAGTTGTGGGCAGCCCATCTGTCTGGCGTGGCCATGTTTACACCTGCACAGTTGAGCACCACGGGCAGTCCCAACACATTGCTGTTAGATGATGCAACTTACTTTGGAACCCCGGCTGGTTTGGCATTCGATCAGGCAGGCAGTTTGTGGATCAGCCAAAACAGCAGAGACTTCCTGACGAAATTCACCGCAGCGAATCTGGCAACGCTGGTCTCAGTTCCTGTTTTATCGCCCAATAAAGTCATTGCAGCCAACCTCGATGCTGCTCCTGGTCTTGCAGCCGGTCTTCCATCACTCAAAGGTCCAGAAGGGATTGCGTTCGATGCCACTGGGAACTTGTGGGTAGGCAACAACGTCGGGTACAGCTTGGTCAAGTTCACGGGATTTCAACTCGGTCAGGCGGCAAACACCCCGGCCCCAAGCGTCTTCATCGGGTACAGTGGCACCTCGAGCCGCAGCGTTCAACAGATGGGTGGCGTGGCCATTGATGCGGACGGAACGGTCTGGGTCAACAACGAAACGACCAACGCGGTTTTGGGTTTCACGCCAGCCAAGGTTGCGACAACGGGTGTGCCAGAGGCATCCATCGTGATTGACAACGCGACCACAGATCCTGGCTTCGGTGGTTTGGCATTCAGTTATTGACAATATTCGCAGATGATCCAGCCACGATCAGGCTCGAGGGTCTCAACAATCCTCGAGCCTTTTGATTGGTTCAAGTGATTGGTGCCGCGTCGCGCAAAATCCCGAGCACCGTTTCGTGCAGTGCGCCGTTCGTGCCAAAACCATCATCGCCGTAAATCGTGCGTTGGCCTTGCCAGTCGGTGAAGCGTCCGCCAGATTCCTCGAGAATTGGGACGAGCGGGGCACAATCCCAGGGGTTGATGCGGGCATCAATCATCACGTCGGCGCGACCGGTGGCAACGAGGGCGTAACCGTAGCAGTCGCCCCAACCGCGCACCAGGTTGGCTCGGGCGGCGAGCGTCTCGAATGCCGGACCACGGGCTCGGGCAGATTGGCTCGAGGTGTACAGGATCGTGGCTTCCTCGAGCATTTTGGTATTGGAAACTTGCGCGGGCCGTCCGTTCCAGTGGCAGCCCAAACCACTCGCGGCGGCAATCATTTCGTTCATCGCGGGCAGGTACAACGCGCCGACCCGAACCTTGCCCTCAATCTCGAGACCGACCAGCACGCCGTACAGCGGCACGCCGCGCACGAAGGTTTTCGTGCCGTCCAACGGATCGATGATCCATTTGAAATCTGGATTGCCCGTCTCGAGCCCACCCTCTTCGCCGAGGATCGAGTGTTCTGGGAAGCTGGCACGAATTCGCGCACGAATCGCCAATTCGGATTCACGGTCGGCAACCGTCACTGGCGAGGCATCGGCTTTGGTTTCGACGGTGACACCAGCGTTGAAGTACGCCAGGGTGCGTTTGCCTCCCAACATGGCGGCTTCGCTGGCCACCTCGAGCATGGTTTTTAAGTCGTGCATACTGGGGAGTATAGCGGCAGTCAAGAAATGGAACGCTCGAGCAGGGCAA
>JAYURE010000322.1:0-1841 GCA_043756345.1 Deinococcales bacterium
AAAGCCATGTCGCGCAAAAATTCGACTTGCTTCTCGAGCGGTAAATCGTGCAGGTGCGCAACCAACGGGACGGGAATTGACAGTGCATATCCGGGCAGCAGTTGCGTGTCACACATCACTGCGAATCCGCTTTGCATCCGAGCAATCACAGTCGGATTTGCACCAACCAGAGCAGCATCAACCCGGCCTTGCATGCCTCGAGCTTTGTACGATTCCCAAGTTTCGGTCATGCTCGAGATTGTAGCAAACTCGGGTCACGTCTCAATCCCAAATGTCCGGGCGTTCAGTCCCTGCCATTCGCAAGTACCCCAACAATTGCCCCGCATGAACGCTTTCGTGATACGCGATTCGGGCCAGGAAATCACCCAGTTTGCGCCGATAACCAACGTCGGAACGGTCAATCCATTTCGTGTTCAAATCGTCCGACGTAAATCCGCGAATGTCCTCGAGTAATTTCTCGAACAGTGGTGCGGCGAAAGCGATTTCGGTTTCGACACTCGAGATCGGACCATCGGTGTAAGAGTCGGGTAACTCGAGCGATCCGCCATGCGCGACAATGCGGCGGTAATTTTCGCTGCCTTCCCAAACGTGGCGGATCATCTCGCCGATGCTCAGCGCGTTTTCGTCTGGTTTCCAAGCGAGTTGCAAGTCTGGAATTCCGCGCCAGAGTTTCAATGATCGGCGGCGAACTTCTTGCAGGTTCAGCACAATGATGTCCTGGGCAGTCATGCTCGAGATTGTATCAATTTTGGACTTGG
This sequence comes from Deinococcales bacterium, assembly GCA_043756345.1. Classification (GTDB taxonomy): domain Bacteria; phylum Deinococcota; class Deinococci; order Deinococcales; family JAAFIG01; genus JANOWZ01. Next base: position 759 of record JAYURE010000322.1, read on the forward strand.
TTCAGACAGGTTCATCCAATTTTCAATCTGGCCCGTAGACCAGTGTGGAGGTAAAAATATGAACAAGGTTCTGATGGCAGTTGGTTTGGCATCCTTGGTGGGTCTGTCTGCCGTGGTGTTCGCGGCGCATGACACGAAGGCCGATGTGCGTTACGCGGATTTCGTCGGCAAGGGCGACAGCGCCAACATCAAAGGCAGCGTGGTCATGATCACCTTGCCGAACGGCGATCATGACGTGTACTTGCGCGTCGCTGGTCTGGCCCCGAACTCTGGCAAGTATGCGAATCACGTGCATTTCAACACGGCTGGCACGGCCAATTGCGAAGCGCAGAACGGTGATCAGGCGGTTGCGCTCGAGGATATTGCTGTGGACGCGAAGGGCATGGGTTTGGTGTACACGCGCATTTCCAAGAACGATTTGGCAAAATTTCCTGATGTGAAAATGTACATGAATTTGCATTCGAACAATCCGAAACCAATTGGCGATTCGGTCTCTTGCGGTGAGGTACTGACGATCAAACTCGGTGCTCGTTGATTTATGCAAGGGTGATCAAGCTGAACCTGTGGAGGCGTTCAGCTTGATCATCCTGGTTTGAGACTCGAGCATCTTGTTAGCGAATGCCTGTTTTGCGGCGAATATCTTCGATTTTCCAGCCGGTTAAACGGGCCAGATTTTGTGCTTGGGTCTCGAGCACTTTGGGTTGCTCGGCCTTGTAGGTTTTGGCTTCGTCACAACTGGCTTCGCCTTTCCATGGGTGACGCAGGACGTACCGTGCTTGAAAGGTTTCTTGCGAGTTGGTTTCGCGGAACATCAGGTCTTCTTTGAAATTGCGTTTGTTGTAGCGCACGTGAATCCGTGTCAGGAACACGCCGGAACCCTGCCCAACCCAGCCCGCTCCGGCTCGCTCGAGTTCTTCGATGGTGGGTGGATCGCTGCTGCATGGATCGCAATTGCTGGTGTTCCAGGCGTACTCGAGGAAGCTTGCTTTCTTGTTTTCGCGTTCGTAAGCACGTTTGAACAGTGCCGCGTACATCTTGCCGAATTCGTTTTTGACGTACAGTGGCACTTCGGCATCGCTGGGT
>JAYURE010000323.1:0-1841 GCA_043756345.1 Deinococcales bacterium
TCACGGTGCGGCGCGATGGACGCCTCGAGCGCCTGCAACAAACTGCCGAAACCGGTCGGTTGTTGGCGCATGAAATCCGCCATGCCACTCACGGCCTCGAGTGCGATTTCTTCGTATTCGGGATTTCCGGTCAAGCGTCCAAGTTGTGTCAACAGCAAGGCCATCGCGCCATTCCCAGATGGCATGGTGCTGTCGAAAAACGATTTGGGTCGGACGATCAATTTCTCGCCATCGTGCGGTGTGTCAAAGAATCCTTTGCCGGGTTCGTGAAAAAACTCGAGCGCGGCGTGGGCCAAGTCGAGCGCGAAATCGAGCGCGGCATCATCAAAAGTGCTGCGGTACAACTCGCACAACCCGAGGGCGTAAAGCGCGTAATCCTCGAGCAGACCGTTGATCTTGCCAGTCCCGGAGTTGTTCGGTCCGGCTTTGTAGGTGTGCAGCAATCGACCATCAATGAACAGTTTTTCGCGCACCAACTTGACGTTCGCCCGTGCCGCCTCAAGATATTTCGGTTCGTTCAAAACCCGAGCCGCCTCTGCGAACGCGCCGAGCATCAGACCATTCCAGGAGGTCAGGGTTTTATCGTCCAGTCCCGGCCAGATGCGCTCGCTGCGCACAGCAAAAAGCTTGGCTCGAGCATCTCGCAAACGCAGTGCGATCTCGTCTGGTGAAAGTTTGAATTCTTGCGCGAGTTGATTCACATCTTTGGCCAGTACGAGGATGTTGTGGCCCTCCCAGTTTCCGCCCGCTGTTACTCCGAAGGCGCTCGAGAACAGGTTCGCATCGCTCGAATCCAAGGTCGATGCGCCATTGCGGGCCGAGACTTTTTCCTCGTCCATCCAATCGCCCGTGTTTTCATTGCCGAGAATTTTCTGAATCTTCTCGAGCGTCCAAACGTAAAACTTGCCCTCGACCCCTTCGGAATCGGCATCCTGTGCGCTGTAGAAGGCCCCTTCTGGGCTGGTCATCTCGCGCAGGGTGTACTCGAGGGTTTCGCGGACGATGCGGGCGTAGAAGGGTTTCTGGGTGACTTGGTAGGCGTGCAGGTACACGCGCACGAGTTGCGCGTTGTCGTACAACATCTTCTCAAAATGCGGTGCGAGCCAACGTTCGTCGGTCGAGTAGCGTGCGAATCCTCCGCCGAGTTGATCGTACATCCCGCCGACCGCCATGCCGGTCAGCGTCTTCTCGAGCATCGCCAATGCGCTCGCATCACCGGTTCGTTGATGGTAATTGAGCAACCACTCGAGGCCGCCTGGATTTGGAAATTTTGGTGCTTGCCCGAATCCGCCCCAGGTCGCATCAAAGTTGCGTGTCATGACCGCAAACGCCGCCTCGAGCACGGCCACATCTGCCGGTGTAGTCGAGTCTCGCAATGTCTCCATGCCACCAAGGTGCTTGGTCAGGTCGGTCGCACTCTCGAGCACATCTTCGCGCCGATTCGTCCAGGCATCGGTCAGGCTTTCCATGATGCGTTTGAATCCGGGCCGTCCGTACCGATCCTCGGGCGGGAAGTACGTGCCGCCGTAAAACGGTTTGCCGTCCGGCGTAAGAAAAACCGTCATCGGCCAGCCGCCCGAACCGGTCATGACTTGCACGGCGTTCATGTACACGCTATCGACATCCGGGCGTTCCTCACGGTCTACTTTGACCGGCACGAAGAACTCATTCATGACTTGCGCGATGGCTGGATTCTCGAAACTTTCGCGTTCCATCACGTGACACCAATGACAGGCGCTGTAACCGACCGAAAGCAAAATCGGTTTGTCCTCGAGCCTGGCCTTCTCGAACGCTGCCGGACCCCACGGAAGCCATTGCACGGGGTTGTGCGAGTGTTGTAG
>JAYURE010000324.1:0-1840 GCA_043756345.1 Deinococcales bacterium
GTCGCCTGCGCCGATCTGAACCTCGGGGCGGCACAGGAAACTGTGGACTTGCTCGAGACTTCCGGGCTGGCGTTCAAGGCCGATGTCAGCAACCCGGAGCAGGTGCAAACCCTGGTCAATAACGTGCTCGGGGCATGGGATGGCCTCGAGTGTCTGGTCAACAACGCCGGTGTCGGTGTGGCCGCAAAGATCACGGACACCCGCGAAGAGGACTGGGATCGCGTCATGAACGTCTGCTTGAAAGGCACGTTCTTCGGCTTGAAATACGGCATCCCCGCGATCATCAACTCGAATCATCCTGAAGGCACGGACGGCAGCATCATCAACATGGCCAGCATCGCCTCGTTCGTCGGTATCCCAGACCGCGCCGCGTACTGCGCCGCCAAAACCGGGATTCTCGGATTGACCCGAGCGGCGGCGATTGACCACATCGCCGACGGCGTGCGCGTCAACTGCATCGCCCCAGGCACTGTCGATACGCCATGGGTGCGGGGCATCACCGCTGGTTACGACGACCCAGAGGCGGCTCGAGCAGCGATGCGGGCGCGACAACCGCACGGTCGGCTCGTGAGTGCCGAGGAGATCGCGGCGATGGCGGCGTACCTGGCGAGTCTCGAGGCGGCGTCTTGTGTGGGTGCGGCGATGCTGGTCGATGGTGGAGTGACCGCCCGATGAAACACACAATGAATCAGGAGCCTCGGACGTGAAAGTCAATTTGTTCATCACCTGCCTGACCGACACGCTCTACCCACAAACCGGAATTGCGATGGTCAAACTGCTCGAGCGCCTGGGCTGCGAACTCGAATTTCCACGGGCACAAACCTGTTGCGGACAAATGCACCTCAACACCGGGTATCAACCTGAAGCGCTCGAGTTGATCCGAAATCTTGTTAGCGTTTTTGAGCACGCCGAAGTTGTCGTCGCACCATCCGGTTCGTGCGTGGCGATGATTCGAGAACTCTCCGTTCGTGCCGCCGAATGGTCGCACGATGACCTCCTGCTTGAGCGTGTGAAAAGTCTGGCCTCGAGAACCTTTGAACTCTCCGAATTCCTGGTCAAGAAGCTTGGGCTCGAGGATGTCGGCGCGTACTACCCGCACCGTGTCACCTACCATCCGACCTGTCACGCGATGCGCGTGCTCGAGGTTGGCGACGCGCCACTCAAACTCTTGCGCAACGTTCGAGGTTTGCAGCTCGTGCCGCTCGAGGATGCCAACCAATGCTGTGGTTTCGGTGGCACGTTTGCGGTCAAGAACGCCGAAACCAGTACCGCGATGCTCGCCGATAAAATGCGAAACATCAGCAACACCCGAGCCGAGGTCTGTACCGCCGGGGACAACTCCTGCCTGATGCACATCGGTGGTGGCCTGCACCGCTTGCAAACCGGGGTGCGAACCGTTCACCTCGCCGAAATTCTCGCCAACACGGAAGGTGATGCCTGATGCCGTTCGAGAACCCCTCAAGTTTTCCAATCGCCGCGAAAATCGCACTCGAGGACACGCAACTCAGGCGCAACCTCGGTCATGCCACACGAACCATCCGTGAAAAACGCGAACTGGTCGTGGCCGAACTTCCCGACTGGCAGGACTTACGCGAGGCGGGCAGGCAAATCAAAGACCGGGTAATGCGGCATTTACCAGCATTTCTCGAGCAACTCGAAACCAGTATCACGAAAGCAGGCGGAATTGTTCATTGGGCTCGAGACGCAGAAGAGGCGAACCGGATCATCTCTGGGATCGTGCAATCACACCAGGCTACGGAGGTCATCAAAGTCAAGAGCATCACCACCGACGAAATCGGATTGAACGATGCGCTCGAGAAAGACGGAATTCAAGCGATTG
>JAYURE010000325.1:0-1840 GCA_043756345.1 Deinococcales bacterium
ATTCGGCGAGTCTGTGCTCGTTGTCGCGCAGGTCGAAGGTCACGCGAATTTTTGGCATTCCCAGGCCGCTCGAGTCGCGGTGCGTTGGGTCGATGTCCACGTAGTTTTGTTGCATCGGCAGGTTGTCCGGTTGAATCCGCACGATGCCCCAGCGTTGCCAGTCTTTGAGGTGCGTTTTGTACTTGTTGCCCCAAGCGGGCACGTCGTCTGGAAGTTTCGCCATGCTCATGCCGATGGGTGCGGCTTGGTTCTCGGCGCTGAGGGTCGCACCACCGATGAATCCATGCTCGAGCCCGTTAAAATCGGCGCTGAGGTAATCGTCCACAATCGCACACTGGTAGCATGGGCCGGTGTGCAGGTTGAAATTCCTGTCTGGAAAATAGCCGCGAACATCGGTCATCATTTTGGACATGAAGTGCTTGCCGAGTTGTCCGCCCGTGTTGCCCAATCCGTTCGGGCGTTTGTTATCGCCAGACAAGAACAGCAATCGCAAATTCTCCCAGGTGTAACTCGAGAGGATCACGTGACGCGCCTTCTGCACGCGCTCGAGGCCGTTCGCATCCAGGTAACTCACGCCGTTCACGCTGCCGTCCGGGTTGGTCAAAATGGTAGTGACGCGGCAACCGGTGCGCAAATCCAGGTTTCCCGTGGCGAGCGTTTCCGGCACGAGCTTGTGCGTCGGATGCCATCGCGCCGGATCAATCGGACCCATGCCGTTCGCCCAAGTGAGGTATGAGGCGGCGGGCCGTCCATCGTAAGGCACGCTGTTCGCACCGACCGGAACCGGGTACGGATGCAGGCCCATCGCTCGAGTCGTGTCCGTAAACAGATTGCCGAGTTGGTACGGACGCAGCGGCGGCATCGGCAGTGGCGTGCGTTGCGGCACGAAGGGATTGCCCGCGCTGTCGCCCGCCACGCCGACCAACTTCTCCAGGCGTTCGTAATACGGTTCGAGTTCGGCATAACTGATCGGCCAATCGGCGAGGGTGCAACCTTCAGGCAGCGCACTCTTGCCGTACTTCTCGAGGATGTGGCTGTGCATCCGGTAATGGTGCGGATGAAACCGCCGCAACCACGCGCCGTAATGCATGATCGAACCGCCAACCGCGTTGACCATCTTGCCGAGCGAGAAGGTCGCGTCCGTGGTCGGTTCGTCTGGATTTTTGCGCCAGCGCGGAATCTCCTTGTTGAACTTGACCGCACCCATGCCCGCCCGCGCCCAGTAGCCCGTGCCGAGTTCATCGGGCACAAATTCGGACTGTTGACGCCACGGACCAGCCTCGAGTGCCACGACTTTCAAACCGGCCCGCGTGAAGATCGAGGCGATCATCGTGCCGACCGCACCGAAACCGCAGAGCACGATGTCGGCATCCGCGCTGGGTGCTCGGGCGCTCGCCTGCGGGTCGTAACCGGGAACCGGCGCGTCCTTGCGGGCGGCGAGTTGAGGCTTGATGTCCTCGAGCGAAAGGATTTTGTCGCCCTTCGTGACCGGCTCGAGCGCGAGGTTTTCCTGGGCGGAATTCTCGAGGTACGTGCCGGGGAAGCGCAGGAATTTCCAACCGAGTTTGTCGCGGTTGCCACCGTAGGCGGGATCGCTGAACAAGCCTTCGCGCAGGTGTTGCAACAGCAGGGCAAAAAATTCTGTTTGTGATGGACGGACAAAATTCTCGAGCGTGCCCGCCTGCATTTCGCTGAGCAGCGCGTCTTGTTGCGATTCCGAGCAATCCGAAAAATTGTGAGCGTGACGTTCGTTCGAGATGCGGTTCAATGCCTCGAGCCCATCGCGGTAGACGTTGAGTTGATCCGCGTAGGCTCCGGCCAGCGCACGATCCAGGTATTG
>JAYURE010000326.1:0-1839 GCA_043756345.1 Deinococcales bacterium
TTCCGGTTCTGATTTCGCTCACCGCCGCCGCCGTCAACGTCATCGCGGGTTTGCCACCGACGATGATTGGCACCATCGTCAGGTATAGCTTGTTGCCCATGCCGACGGTTGGCTTCAAGACTTGCGCGTTGTTGGCCTCGTTGGATTCCTTGAGGTTCCGTCCGGCATCCACCTCGAGCTTGACCTCGAGTCCCGGCCTGATCCAGTCTTTGGGCAGGACGCTCCAGTACGTGCTGGTCAAGTTGGTGGCGGTATCGGTGGTTGGAATCTTGACGGGCGAGGTCAGATCGAGCGTTCCGAGTGTCGTGCCGTTCGCCGTGACGGTGGCCTTGACCCGCACGCCTGAAATTCCGGCCTGGGTTGCGTTGACATACGTCAGCAGTACCGCCGATTTTCCTGGAATCAAACGCAGGTCGGATTTGATCACGCTCTGCCCCCATTCGATTCGTTTGATAAACACGTCCGGTCGGTTCGGATCGGGTTTGATGGTCGCCAGGTTCAGCGATGCGCTTTCTTGCAGTGCGCCGCTGATGCCTTCAACCGTGACCTTACCCGTGGCGATGCTGGCGGTGCCACTGGCACTCAGGTGAACCGTCAGGCTCGAGGCTGTGGCGGGAATGGTCAGCACGGCGGGGCTGACCGTGACATCGGCTGGCAAGTCTTTGAGTGAGACTGCGACCGCATCTTCGAATCCATCCAAACGCTCGAGCGTGATGGTCAGATCGGCGTCATCGCCCTGCGTCAGGTTGAGGCTGGTTGAGTCGAGGCTGAGATTAAAGCTGGGATCTGGCAATTTCGGGGTTTGCTTCTGACCGGATTGGCAGGCGGTAACAAGGGTCATGAGCAGGCCAATACCGAGGGTCAGACGCAGGATTTTAAGCACAGATGAAGGCTATCAACGCAACATTGAAGCATTTGTTGGAAATTTCACGGCGAACATTGCAGCATCAAAGCTTGCGAACAGTGAATGGACTTATTGTATTGGAACCATTCGCTTGGTCCATTCGAGCGCAGAAAATCTAGGAGACATCATTTCCTCGAGTGGTCTTTCATTCGCAGACACGCCAATTCCAAATGTTCATCAGAGCATTTTGCAACATGGTCTCTGATGAAATTTGGCTTGAAGTTTCCAACCCTTTAAATCCTTCTGGATGCAGTTTGATTTCGAGATTCTGCTGCTACCGGGATCAACTCGAGCCGTTTCGATCAGTTCGAGCTAGAATTCAAGAAATCCATAAGTACTGTCACGGACGTCTTTTTCAGGCTTAAACAGGCTCGGCCAGTTTGAAACAGAATGGCCTAAATCGGAATGGCATTCAGAAGGTCAAGGGTTCGAATTCCTTCAGCTCCACCACTTGAAAAACGCGAATTTCTCGATTCGCGTTTTCTTGTTTTTGCCGATTTGACCGCAGTTTGACCGCAGCGAGTTTGCGGTGTTTTTGAGCGCCCATATCGGGCAGTGGTTGCAAAAAACGATCAACTCCAAGCCTTTGTTGCAAGCCGTCGCAGCAGTCGCCTTGGGCAATGACGAACCTCGAGCAGAAATTGAAGAAGGCTTGCGTACACTCGAGAGAAACGGTCGGAAGACTTCTGATTCTGTCAAACGCATTTGGACCGGTGAACTCGACTCGAGCACCCTCACGGCTGATTTGGATTCTCAAGATGCTGCCCTCGTTCACCGCATCCTCAAGACCATTCAAGAACACCCCCATGACCGGGCATCGTTGACTGCCTCTGCTGGACTGCTGTTCACACTGCTCGAGTACGTGCGTGAATGGCGTGACGTGAGCCTGCGTCCATTTTGATGGTTACAGCCAGGTCAGACGTTTGTCATGTGGT
>JAYURE010000327.1:0-1839 GCA_043756345.1 Deinococcales bacterium
GTTGGTCTTGCTTTCTGATCTCGGGCAACCACCAACACGATTGCTTGAGGCTCGAGGTTGGGCGCTCTTGCCAAGCGATGCGAGCGCCAGCGAATTGCGGGCCGCCGTGATTGCCAGCGCTCAAGGACTGGCGGTCTTGCCCGCGCACCTCGCCGAGCACCTGATCGCGCTCGAGCCAGAACCCGCACTCGTTCGCGCCGAACTTGACGACACGCTCGAAGAATTGACGGCGCGTGAACATGACGTGCTCGAATGGCTGGCGCTCGGGTACTCGAACAAACGCATTGCCAAACAACTCGAGATTGCCGAATCCACCGTCAAGTTTCATATCGCTGCGATCTACGCGAAGTTCAACGTCTCGGGCCGGGTGGAAGCGGTCAACATTGCGGCACGACGCGGCTTGATTGCACTGTAGAACCTCACCAGAACCGTTGCGCCCCCAAACCATCCAGGGCGCTGTCCATGCTGACAATGGTCAGTTTTCGCTCGAGGGCCTGCGCGACCAAAGCGCGATCAAACGGATCTTTGTGCGTGGCGGGCAAGCGGGCGGCACGCAAAGCATCGTGCGAGGTGAAGGCGATCTCGAGGAAACCGTATTTCGAGATCGTGCTGTGATAGCTCGAGACTAAACCGTGCGCGGCGGGCAATTTCCCAAGCGAGAATTTGATGCCGAGTTCCCAAGCCGTCATGCTCGAGACAAAAACGCTTGTGCTTGGATCTTGAATCAGTTGCGATGCGGCACTCGAGAGTTGTGTTGGATCGGTGTCGAACCACAGCAGCGTGTGGGTATCGAGCAGAAATTCACTCACCGCCATACCAGTATTTGAGTTCGTCTTCGGAAAGTGGCGCGATGGATTCGCGCAACTGCTCCTCGCTCAAGCCACCGGGAATGGCACCCAATCCGATGGGGCGCAACGCCTGGGTGCGAACCGGCACGAGCCGCACGGCGGGTTCGCCATTGCGGGCAATGATGATTTCTTCGCCGTTCAAGGCGCGTTCGACAAGTTTGGACAGGTTGGTTTTGGCCTCGAGCATGTTGATGTTCATGCGAACCTCCAGGGTTAGCCAAGTGTACCATGGATTGGTCAATCTCGAGATGACTGAAGTTTCATAAGGTCTCGAGCACCTGCGCCACAAGTTGATCAACGCTCAACGTTTCACTGTCGAACCGCACTTCATTCGGCATCAGCTCTCGGGCCAAAATCCTGCGGTTGATCTCGAGCGATTCCTGCCAGTTGCGATAACCGTTCGAGCGTGATTCCTCGAGCACACGGGATTTCAGCAGTTCGTCGTTGTCCACCCAGAGCGTGATCAGCCGGTACGAATACCCGGCGAAGACCTCAGGAACAGTTTGGATGATGTGGTCGCTCAAATCGGTGATGATGATTTTCTCAAAACCGTGACGCACGTAATTCTTGACAACCAGTGTCAGGTTCTCGAAAGAAAAGGATTCTTCTTCCGTCCAGGTGATCGTGGTGTCGCGCTTGACGCGAAATTCTGGAATCCATCCGAACTCGAAACACGGACCTTGCAGTAGACGTTGCAATGCCCAAGCCAGTGTCGATTTGCCCGATCCCGATGCGCCGTGAATGAAAATAAAATCCATGCTCGAGGCAGTTTACCGGCGTGACCGAAAAGAGTGTTACGTCAGATGGCTTATCCCAGAATTCTGAAAGCCATGATTGCGCTCGAGATTTGCACCTACACAGCCTCATCGTGAACACGAAAAGATGGTCCTCAGCCGAATCTTCTGAAGACCATCGGATCGAATTCCTCGAGGCTTTACGCAGGCATAGCATTCGCACTCGAGGATGCGGCCTTCGCCTGAACCGCGAAACG
>JAYURE010000328.1:0-1836 GCA_043756345.1 Deinococcales bacterium
CCGAGCAACATCTCGAGGTTCGCATTTTCGGCTAGCTTCGCTTGCGGTGGAATCACACCACGACGACCGGATTTGGAACGCTCAAAAATCAATGGATGATCGCTCGAGGGTTTCTTCTGGGTGGCTTCAAGTGTTGCAGTCATTCAGGCTCCTTTAAAACTCGAGTCGTCGTAACCAGTACAACGGCTCCTGTCGTTCATGCATTAATGCCACAACATAAATTGCATCTGGATCAATCACATAAATCAGTTGATACGGAAAGCTGTCCAATTTTGCCCGACGAACTGGGACACCTTGAAACACAATTGGAAAAGCTTCAGGCATTTCCAACACCCGCAAAGTGCAATCTTCAAACGCAGCCCAAAACTTGGCAGCCTGTTGGGGAACCCGGACGCGATAAAATTCCGTTGCGTTGGTGACTTCAAATTCGGCTTCAGGATGGTAAATCGGATTCAATGATGGCCCTCAACTTTTTCATCACCACGTCACCGGGAATGCCTTTGACTTTACCGCTGCGTAACTCCTCAACCCGTCGCTTAATGACATCAGCCCAGCGCCGCTCAATCTCTTCTTGGCTTGGGTGCTCGAGTGTTTCCAGCAAGACCTCAGCCAGTTCTGCCCGTTCTTGCACGGTCAGTTCTAAAGCCAAGGTTTGGACTTCTTGAAGGCTCATGGGAATACTTTAGACCTTTCTGGTGAATTCATTGGTGAGCTTCAACCTCAACTTTGCGTGTCTGAATCGTCATGTTCGTGTTCGCCGCCGGTCCAGTACCAGAGTTCCTTGTCTTCAACACCCAGCACTTGGGCTCGAGGATCGGGTTGGTAAATCGTGGCGGTGGTGATCGGTGCAATCGGCAAGCCTTTTTCTTCGACGTTCGCCCAGCTTTGCCATTCGCGTTCCGTCCAGGCGAATTGGTTGGCATGATGGATCACTTGCTGGTCACGCATGAAGGCGATCAGGAACAACAACCCGCCGAACAATGCCGTGGCAAGCACGACCAAGTGCGCTTTGTGTTGCGGCACCAGCCCGAGCGCGTTGGAAAAATGCATCAGCAGTGCCAGCCCGAGAATGCCCATTGCGATTTGTGTGCCTTGTGTGCGCCAGATGGTTGTGAACATGAAGCCCCTGCCTTCTCCCCGGTATGAACGACTTGCGTGAATGAATCGGACCTCTCCGGCGGACAGATCGTGTTTAGCCGATGACCTCCTGGAGTGCGGCCTTCAGGCTGCCGATGTGGGCGTGCGTGGTGATTTCGGTGGCGCAGAACAATCCGGCGTGGCCCAGTCCGTATTCGGCTGGAACGGGAACGCAGGCGTGAATGTTTTTGGCGGCAAGTTCGGCACGGACTTGTTCGGGAGGCTTTGGCAGGCGCACGCAGAATTCGTTGAAGAATTTTCCAGTCGTGACAACCTCGAGTTTCAATTCACGAAACATCTTCTCGAGTTCGTTCGCCATGACCACACCGGCAACCGCTACTTCTTTCAAACCGCTCGGTCCGAGGCTCGAGAGATAGATGGCCGATTGCAACGCCATAAGCGCGTGATTCGAGCAAATGTTGGATTTCGCTTTCGCCCGACGAATGTGTTGCTCTCGAGCCTGTAAGGTCAGCACGAAACCGCGCTTGCCATCGACATCTCGGGTCGCGCCGACAAGACGGCCCGGAAGTTGTCGCATCAAGGCTTCGGTCACGGCGATAAAGCCGTAGCTGGGGCCGCCAAAATTTGGGGCATTGCCGACGGTTTGACCATCGCCGACTGCAATGTCTGCGCCGTACTCGCCGGGAGATTTGATCACCGCAAGCGAGAGTGGATCGACGACCGCGATGAACAACGCGC
>JAYURE010000329.1:0-1835 GCA_043756345.1 Deinococcales bacterium
GGGCCGGTGTAGATCAGTTCGACATCTTTGAGTTCGTTGGCGGCCTCTTGGCCTCCGTCTCGAGCGGCTTCAAAGTAGCCGTTGCCGAGGTTTTTGACCAGCAGCGCAATTTTGTACTTTTTGCTTTGCGCGTCTGAGGTTCCGCCGACGATCAAAAGTGCCGTCCCGAGTAGTGCCAAGCCCAGCATGATTGCTTTTTTGTTCATGGGTGACTCCTCCACAGATCAGCACGACAATGCAACAATTGTCACGAAAACCGAACAGTTTTCGCACAGAATTTTGTTGATTTGCTGCCCTGTGATGTGAAGATAACGCAGACATCGGGAGATGTCAAATCCTTCATCCCTCGAGTCTCCAGCCAATCGCGTTCGACCAGGGCTCGAGTTCAGTTTTGAGGATTCTTCCGTGAGGCGCGGCTTTGTTTCGATGGCGGTGACACCTCCTGCCTCTGAAGATGGTATATTTTTGCTTGTCGGGTCAGGCCATTCGCGTTTTACCCCTGCTCACATCGGCTTGGGAGGTATCTTTGTTGATGTTCACGGGGTCGCGTAGCTTTATTGGTCTTGGTCTAAACGTGTTCATGTGGAAGCAAACGGCTTGTGCATGGTGGCGTGACAGGCGAAACTGAACTCGAGCCCAGACACTCGAGCCCAGCGTGACAGGCCCCAAACGATGCCCAGAAGATTGCTGGGGCCGCAAGACCACTGGGAGGGGAGACCTGCGTGAAGTTTTTCGTAATCGGTGACAGCACCGTCGATCATATTTACTTTCTGAATCACATCCCAACGCCGGGAGAGGATGTCGCGCCGACCCGTTCGACCCTGCAACCTGGCGGCGCGGGCAGCACCATGGCGTATTACTTGGCGCAACTCGGCCATGAGGTTCATTTGGCGGCCCGAGTTGGCAACGATCCGTTTCAGGGGCTCGCTTTGCAAGGTGTGCAGGCCGCTGGCGTCAAACTGGATGCGGTGCAAAAAGACTCGAGCGAACTGACTTCCACAATCACCATTCTGGTCACGCCGGATGCCGAACGCGCCATGATCTCGAGCGGCGGCGCGAATCGCAACCTTGATCCTGCCGAGTTGAATCAAAAACTGCTCGAGTCCTGCAATGCCCTGCTTGTCAGTGCGTATTCCCTGATCGGTGGCTCGCAGCGCGAGTACGCGATGAAGGCGATGGAGATCGCCCGTCTAGCCAAAGTTCCGGTCTTTGTCGATCTTGGCACTGGAGCCGTCAATGCCGCCGGAACGCAACTGGTCGAAGTTGTCAAAAGTGCCGATTACCTGCTGATGAACCAACTCGAGCTTTCCCGAATCACCGCCCGTGACAGCATCAGCGCCTCGCTCGAGGGTTTGCGCGAACGTGGCATCAACCGTGTGGTCGTTAAAGTTGGCGCGATGGGATCAATTGTTTGGACCCCAACCGAAACCGAACTGCTCGAGGGTCATTTCATCGATGGTGTGATCGACACGACCGGTTCGGGCGATGCGTTTACTGCTGCGTTCGCTCACGCGATTCTCGAGGGCTTGCCGATGCGTCAGGCGGCACGTTACGCGAATGTTGCAGGTGCGATTGTTGCCACGCACGCTGGGGCACAAAGTGCGAACTTGCGTCACGACAATATTCTCGAGCGTTTGGGATTGACCGGTGGCGCACCGAAACCGAAGGCTGCGAAAACACCAGAAGTGAAAGCACCAGAAGTGAAAACGCCCGAGATCAAAGTTGCTGAAGTTCTCGCCAAGCCTGTCTCGAGCGAGCCTGAAGCTGTAAAACCCGCCGTGAAAGCCAAACCAGTTCGTCGTACCGTCAAATCCTGAGCTGTGTAGGGTGGGCTC
>JAYURE010000330.1:0-4961 GCA_043756345.1 Deinococcales bacterium
GGCTCGAGGATGTTCTGGAACAGGCTGTAGCTGTTGGCCCAGTTGATCGCCGGGAAGTGGCGGGCGCGGGCGAGGCTCGCGTCAAGTGCCCAGAACGCGCCGGTGATGCGCAATGTCGATTGCGTGACCGGTTCGGAAAGGTCGCCGCCGGCTGGGGAAACGGCCCCGATGACCGAGACCGATCCCGCTTCACCCGCGAGGGTGGTGACGCGACCGGCACGTTCGTAGAATGCGGAAAGTCTCGAGGACAGGTACGGTGGGTAGCCCTCTTCGGCTGGCATTTCTTGGAGGCGCGAGGCGATTTCACGCAAGGCTTCTGCCCAACGGGATGTCGAGTCCGCCATCATCGAAACGGCGTACCCCTGATCGCGGAAGTATTCGGCGAGGGTCACACCGCAGTACAGGCTGGCCTCACGGGCGGCGACCGGCATGTTCGAGGTGTTCGCCAGCAAAATCGTGCGTTGCATCAATGGCTTGCCGGTTTTCGGATCCTCGAGTTCGGGGAATTCGACCAGCACGTCGGTCATTTCGTTGCCGCGTTCGCCGCACCCGACGTACACCACCACGTCCGCATTGCCGTATTTGGCCACCGATTGTTGCGTGACGGTCTTGCCCGAACCGAACGGTCCTGGGATCGCGGCGGTTCCGCCTGCGGTCAATGGGAACAACACGTCCAAGATTCGCATGCCCGTCAAGAACGGCAGGTTCGGGTCGAGTTTGCGGGTCACTGGTCGCGCACGACGCACGGCCCAGTTGTGGTACATCTTCAATTCGGTGCCATCCTCGAGCACGGCGATGACTTCCTCGATGGTGTACTCACCGGCAGGTTTGATGCTTTTGATCTTGCCGCTGATGTTCGGTGGCACGAGGATTTTGTGAACGAAGCTAAACTCTGGAACCGTGCCCAGGCTCGAGCCGCCCTCGGCCATGTCGCCGACGTTGGCGGTCGGCGTGAACGGCCATTTTTGTTCGCGGGACAAGGATTTGACGTTGACACCACGGGCAATGAAATCGCCTGAGGCTTCACGAATCTTGTCCAGTGGTCGTTGGATACCGTCGAACACGCCGTTGAGCATGCCTGGTCCAAGTTCGACTGCGAGCGGCAAGAAGGTCGAGATGACATCTTCTCCGACGCTCAGGCCGTTGGTGTCTTCGTAGACCTGCACGAAGCATTCGTTTTTGTCCAACCGGATGATCTCGCCGACGAGTTGCTCGGTGCCGACGCGAACGATGTCGTTCATTTTCGCGCCCTCGAGGTTCTCGACGATTACGGCTGGTCCGGCAATTTTCTTGATTTTGCCTGCCATTTGGTGCCTCCTAAAAAAGCAGATGAAAGATTAAAACAGAGCAAAGATTAAAGAGGAAAGAGAAAAGTAAAAGCGGTACGTCTTGAAACTCGAGAAAAAATTGCAGAGAAAAGTACGATCAGTGTCGTGGTTCGATTTTTGGTCTTACTTTGACCTTTAATCTTTCCTCTTTCCTCTCGCTCCTAAAGCTTCACGTCGAAGCCGATGGTGCTGCGAACCAGTTCTCGCATGTAGGCTTTTGCGTCCACCGAGTCGCTGAAGGCCACGGCCAGAGATGGCATGGGCAGCAGGATCGGCAGGTCGCGTCCGCGCATTTGACGCTCGAGGGCTTTGGCTGGGTCGGCGACGAGGCTTTCATCCACGGCGATCAGGCCGTAGCCTCCATCACGGATGGCCTTCTCGAGGGCGGCGATGGCGGTGCTGGCATCGGCCTCGAGCACTTCGACTCCGGCGAGGCGGAATCCGGTGGCGGTTTCACCGTCGGTCAGGACAGCCATTTTATGCGCCACGGCCGACCTCCTTGCGCAGCGTCTCGGCGGGCACGTTGTAGAATTTGCCGCGAGCGATCAAACGGGTCAATGCGACCTCGTTCTCTTTTTCTTTCAGGTAGCCGATCACGATGCCTGGTCCGAGCGCATCGGCGGCGTACAGGTTGCGGGCGTTTTGCAGCATGGTCGCCCGGATTGCAGTTTCGGCAGTGCCGAGATCGCCCGTGTCGCTCAGGCCGGGGAAGGCGTTCAGACCCTCGAGTCCACCGGAACCGGCGGCGATCTGCTTGAAGCGGTCCACGCTGACCTCACGGCCATTGGGGATGAAGTACGTCTCGAAACCGCTCGAGCGTCCTTGTGCCTTGAGTTTCAGGGCGGTCAGGATGTTCGCGGCGTCAATTTCGCGGCGCAAGTACAGGCGCAACGAATCCGAATTGACCTGCTTGACGGACTCGATGTAGTACGCCCGGTCGAGTGCGACCTCGAAGGCCAGCAGGTCGTTGTCGCCAATCAATTGCGTGACCGCTTTGCGGAATGCGCCCGAAAGCGGCGAGCCGGAGAGTCCAACCACGCCCGAGAGCGCGTTCAAATCGGCGGCGGCAGCCAATTGCGAGAGCACGGCGGGTTTGAGCGTTCCGGCGGGCAACAGGCTCGCCTCGATGTCAGCGGTTGGACGGTTGCTCAATTTTCCTCGAGCGACCGCTTTGAGGTTGGTCAGGTCGTAACGGGCGAACAGCATCCCGATCTCTTTACCCGCCTGCCCACCGGCCATGCCAACAATCTTTTGGGCGGTGTTGTAAAAATTCCTCGAGATCGCCTTGTCCAGCGCAGGCAGGCCCGCTCCGGCGGCGGTCGCGTCGCCCAGATCGGCACTGATGCCAGTCTCGGAGAGCACGCGCAAGAATTCCTGGTACGAGCCAGCGTTCAGCGCCTCGTCCAGTTTCCCGGCGAGGAGTTGGCTGTGCATGACGCGCAACCGAGCGTTGATGTACCCGTAATCGTCTGACATAAGATTATCCGCCCAGCGTGCGGGCAACTTCACTGAGCAGCCCGTCCCGCGCCCGAGACAAACGTCCGAGCAACGTGTTCGTGACCGAGGTTTGACCGCTTTCGGCAAAGGCACGAATTCCGGTTTCGATTTCGGCATTCGCATGAACTGGCACGTTCAACCCGGCGGCTTTGGCGGCAGATTCCGCTTTCGCCAGGTCATCCGGGTGAACCTCGAGCTTACCGATGCTGCCGATAGCACCTTTGACTTCCGAGATCAATTTCTCGAGCACGCCCTGGTACTCGCCGGACTTGGTGAAATTGCGCAATTCAGTTTCGGCATTGGAAAACGTCTGTTGCGTCGCACCGTGCGCGGCGTTCAAGCGCAACGATGCCGCCTCGAGGTCCGCACTGGAACGCGCCCGGACTTGCGCGGCGCTCAGTTCGGATTCGAGGGCACGACGTTTGGACTCGAGCAGGCTTTTTGCCTGCTCTTCGGCGGTTTTGATGATCGCATCGCCCTTCGAGCGGGCCTCAGCCAGGATCGAATCGATCTCGTGCTGTGCTTCACTTTCGAGCAAGGTGGCGAGGTCTGCCATGAATTTCTCCTAGTCTTCAGTAATGTCAAAATCTTGGACCGCGAAAAACTGAAGTTCTACATCACTTCAATTCATTTCAGAGCAAAACCCGGAAGTCCAAGTTTTGACTTGAATACTGAGTTCAGACGACTTTGCTGAGGAAGAAGATCACAACGAGGAAGCCGAAGATGACCAGCGTTTCTGGAAGCACGATGTAGATCAAAAGCGTACCGAACAGTTCTGGCTTTTCTGCAACTGCGCCAGCGGCTGCCGCACCGATGCGACCTTGGGCCAAGCCCACGCCGACCGCTGCTAAACCGAGTGCCAAACCTGCACCGATGGCCACAAGACCGCCACCGATTGAGGTGCCTGCGCCTGCTGCTGCGCCTGCCTCTTGAGCGAAACCAAGGCTACCGAGCAACGCAATCAACAATGCACCGAGAACAAAACCGTATTTCTTCATAACTGCCTCCCTTAATTCCCGCCAGCGTTTTCGCTGGCAGTCCGAGCGAACGGCTTGTATGGCCGACCACTTGCTTCGTAAAAACCGAACTTCGTGAAGAATTCTGCGTAATGCAAACGCAAAGGTTGCAAAACGTGACCGATGATCGTGAAGACGATGGCGAACAGGTGAATCACGGTCGCCACCAGAATTCCTAAGATAATTCCAACCGGGCCGGTCGCCATGCCCAAATCCCAGGCGGTGTCCGTGGCCAGGTTCGCCAGGATCGCACTCGAGAGACCAACCGCGTACAAACGCAAATAGCTGAGGATGTTGCCACCGTTGGAGAGCAATTCAATCGGCATCATGCCACCGAGGATCACGTCTTTTCGGGCGGTTAAGAAGGCGAAGACCGCGAACGCCGCAAGGCAGGCGTAAGCGAGCAGGTTCACGAACCCTGGCGTGCCCGGATTGCGGAAGTTGTACGCAATCAAGATGATGCCGAGCAGACCAACGAACATGCCCATGCCTTCAAAGGTGTGCTTCTCGTCACCGTGGGCCATGCCCGCTCGGAAGCGCAAGAACCAGCCGTACAAGATTTGCAAGATGCCCGCGAAGACGACAATCGTCATCATCGTGTTGGCCGATTCGGTCTTAACTCGAGGCATCAGGATTGGAATACCGTGATGGCGTTCCTCGTGGTACTCGCGGGCGAGTGTCGCGCTCGGGTTGCCACTGGCGGGCCATTGGAATTCGTACTCGCCAACGTGCTCGTCGGGTTGGTTGATAAAACCGGGAACGGCAATCTTTTGTTTGACCCCATCGACCACAACTTCTTTTTTGACCACATGGAACATGCCCATGTTTTCACCGATGCTGCCGAAGACTTCGCCGTAAGCGAAGCCGAAAACGATGCTCCAGGCGGCCATCCAGGTCAGGACGGTGGCGACGTTCAACAGTGGTTTGGGTGGCACAACAATGCCCAATGCCCCGAGGCTGAGCGATTTTCCAGAGACCGACATGCTGCGCAACCATAAGGCGATGGCCAACGAAATGGCACCAAGGCCGATGTCACCGATCACGAAGCCGAAGAACAACGGGAAGAAAATTGCCAGCACCCAAGTCGGATCGAACGCGCCGTAAGCGGGTGGTGCGAAAA
>JAYURE010000331.1:0-4960 GCA_043756345.1 Deinococcales bacterium
CAGGTCACGCTTTGACCGCTGCCGGTACAGGTCCAACCCGAACCGCTGGCGTTGATCACGCTCATGCCGTAAGGCACGGTGTCTGTGACCGTGACCGTGTAACCGTCCGGCACGAACCCAGTGCCGATGTTCTGAACCCGCAAGTAGTACATGCCACTCGAGCCGCGTTGAAAGCTGAGGTTGTTGTCGGTTTTGTAAATCGTCAGGTCCGCCTGCCCTTGCGAGACGCTGGTGGCGTTGCTCGGTGCGGTTTCAACCGTCGTGCCCAAGGCTGCAAAAACGTGTTGTTCGTAGGCGGTGTTGTCGATGGAGGTGTTCGCAGGTAAGGTACTCGAGACCGTCACCTGAAACGTGATGGTGCTACTTTCACCGGGCAAAAGCGTACCGCCTTTGGCGGGAACGGTTGTGCCCGCCGTGGCCCCGGTTCCAAGCCGGAATATCACCCGACCTCGAGGATAAGTTCCACTGACCGCCTCAAATTCGGCTTGATCGCCATCTTTGCCGTCCGTCTTCCCCGGCGGGCTGGAGTTTGCACCCGTGGTGATCTTCAAGCTGCCGGGCTTGTAACTGGTGTATTGCGGAATCGCATCGTTGACCTGCACATCAGAGGCGGTGTTCAGACCAATGTTTTTGACCAGAATCGTGTACTCGAGCACGCTGTTGGGTTTGAGCAGGGTGGTTCCGTCCAAGTTAATAATTTTGACAGTTTTGTTGACGGTCGGCGCAACTATCGGTGTGTAGGTCGAGGTCGAAAAACTGACCACGCCCAAGTAAAAAACGTCACTCGAGGAGGTCGGTAGACTCAGGGTCGCGCCCGTTTGACAGTGATTGAGTTTGCCGCTGAAGTCCAAAATGTGAACATCCGTCCCCATCGAGTACGGGTAATTCGGGTTGCGGGCGGTGGTGTTGTTCACGTTCGTGCCAAGCGTGGTGGTGATGGTGCTATCAAAGTAATTGCTGGTTTCTCCAGCGGAGTTGGTAAAAGTCGTGACCTGCGCGGCCTCACTGATCACACCGCACGGGTCGCCGACCGTGGTGTTGACTGCCGGGGCCGTCAGGGTCATCGAATCGGTTTTGTACGGCTTGTCGCCCTCCCAACCGACCACCCCCAACCTCGTGTCCACCGTGCCGCTCGGGGGCGTGAGAAAGCCATTGAGGGTGATGTTCTGTGCGGTGCTGCCGTTGATCGCCAGAAAACCGTCGAAAACGGCGATGTTGCGCGGTTGTAAGTTCGGGTTGCGGTAAGCGATGACCATCGACCACCCGCCATAACGGTTTGAACCACCGATGTCGGCGATAATATCGGCGATCATGAACGTTCCACCACCAGAACCCGCCACCAAAGTGGTCACATCGGCGAATCCCTGATAGGCGAACTGGGTGTTGGTATTGTCAGGACTGTTGGCATTCGTGGCGAACCAACATCGTGCAGGCGTCGCCACCGTGCAACCCTGCGCATTCACCGTTTGGTACGCGGTGGACCCTGGGGTTTTGAGCTTGACTTTGGCTCGAGGATCGTTGCTCACGCCGTTGTTGTTTGCGCCGCTGTAACCGCTCCAGTACAAACCCGCCCAGAGTACTGTGGAATTGTTCGGCATCACAAAAGTCGCACTCGAGGAATTGACGGTGCTCGAGTCACCATCAATGTCAACGTAGGTCGCTACGAAATTGTTGTTGGTCAGGTTGGTCAGGTTGTTTTGCGTGGCAATACAGTTGGCATCTGCGACCTTGCAGGTGACGCTTTGGTTGCCAATCATGGCGACATCGCCGTAATCGTTGGTGCCATACCGTTTCGAGAACGCCTGATCTGCCGAGGCGCTGCCCATGACTAAAAACAGGGCGATCAGAGAAAAGGTCGCTAAAAATTGCTTGAGAACAGGAGTTGACTTGGGCATAGGAGTGGTCTGCGGAGCCTCGAGCTTTTGGCGAGACTGTTCGACATTAAGGTTTTACCCAAGCCGATCTTACAAAACACTCAACAGTTCCAAAGTCAGGCCAAAGATTAAGGTCAAAACCTGCTCACGGGTCAAATCAGATGCTCGAGCTTGCGTAGAAATAGTGAAGAGCAGCCTGCTCAAGCCGCCATTCAAAAACAGATTGATGGGCGCAAACAGAGGCAATGGCCTGCAATCTGGGGATCTCGAGCCTGGGCATCTCGAGTCAGGGTAACACCATAAAGGTTCTCCCCAGTTGCTTTGGCGACTGGGGAGAAAAAACTTGATCAAAACAACTGACCGTTGACTTGGAGTCTTACGCCGTGACTTCGACGGTTTCGGAAATCTCGAGGATGTCGCCAACCTCGTACTCATCAAAGTTCGAGACGTTAATACCGCACTCGTAGCCCTGCAAGACTTCGCGGGCATCGTCCTTAAAGCGTTTCAGACCGGAGATCACACCGCGATGAATCTCTTTGTTTTTGCGCAAAATCTTGACCTTGGCGTTGCGCATGACTTTACCCTCGAGCACGTAAGAACCGGCGATGTTGCCACCGGAACGCGGCACCGGAATAATCATGCGAACCTCGACCTTGCCCAGAATCTTGTCCTCGAAGACCGGTCCGGTCGAACCACGGATCATCTTTTTGACATCGTCGATCAATTCGTAAATGATCCGGTACGATTTGATCTCGATTTTTTTGAGGTCCGCCATCTTCTTGACGCTGGCCGATGGTGTGACGCTGAAGCCCATGATCATCGAACTCTTGGCGGTTGAGGCCAACAGCACGTCACCCTCGGTTGGGGCACCGATTCCGGCGAACATGATGTTGACGCCAACCTCTTCGGAATCTTCTCGAGCCAGAATCCCCGAAAGCGCCTCGAGTGAACCCTGCGTGTCGGCACGCAAGACCAAGTTGATTTCTTTTTTCTCCTCTTTGACTTCGCCGGGTTTGCCGAGCAAATCCTCGATGGTCATACCGACGGCTGCACCGCGCCCGCGAGGGTTGTCGATGCGGTCCTGCGTTTCCTCGTCATCGCGGCGGTTCGATTTACGATCCTCGATGGTTTCACGGGCATCGTGTTCGTCCTTGGCGCGGGTGACGATCTCACCGGCGGTTGGGGTGCTCGAAAATCCCAAGATTTGGACTGCGGTGCCCGGTTTGGCCTCGGTCACGCGACCACCGTTTGAGTCGGTCATGGCGCGAACCTTGCCGTACTCCTCGGCGACCACCAGGAAGTCACTGACTTGCAACGTTCCACCTTGGACCAGCACCGTGGCGAGCACGCCCGCCTGTTTGTCCACACGCGATTCGATGATCACGCCTTTCAACTCGCCGTTTGGATCGGCCCGCAAATCTTCTAACTCGGCCACCAATGCCAAGTTCTCGAGCAGGTCGTCCACGCCCGCACCGGTTTTTGCCGAGATCTTGACGACGATGGTATCGCCGCCGTAAGCCTCGGGGATCAGGTTGACGCTGGTCAGGTCAGTCATGACCCGATCTGGGTCCACGCCCGGCAAATCGATCTTGTTGATCGCCACGACAATCGGCACGCCCGCGGCTTTCGCGTGAGCAATCGCCTCGCGGGTTTGCGGCATGATGCTGTCGTCCGCCGCGACCACGATCACGGCGATGTCGGCGACGCTTGCACCTCGAGCCCGAATGCTGGTGAACGCCTCGTGACCCGGCGTGTCGATGAACACAACCTTGCCCGATTTCGTGATCGCCTCGAACGCGCCGACGTGCTGCGTGATGCCGCCTGCCTCTTTTTCGGCAACTTTGCTCTTGCGAATGTAATCCAAGAGGCTCGTCTTGCCGTGATCGACGTGACCCATGATCGTCACGACTGGCGGACGAATTGGCAGGTCAGCCTTGACTGGCGCTGCGACCGGCTCAGCTTTTGCAACCGGCGCGGGGCTCGAGGGTTCGGCTTTGGCCTTGCTCGAGGATTTCGCCTCAGCTTTGGTTGGTTCAGTCTTTGTGGTTTCGGTCTTGGCTGGCTCAGCTTTGACTGGTTCAGCAACCGCTTCAGCCTCTGCATCTGGAGCCGCGCCCTCCGCCGCAACCAAACCCTTGACGAGTTCCGCAACGTCCTCTTCAACCGTGCTCGAAGCGCTCTTTGCTTCCACACCCATGCCCGCGAGAATCTCGAGCATTCGTTTGCTGTCCACGCCCAACTCTTTGGCGAGCGCATGAATTCTGATTTTTGACATCTTTGCCTCCTGCTTTCTTAAGACCCGACCCGAGATTTCCAGTTCGGGCCGACGCGATTACTGACTCATGACCGAATCCGTAGATTAAAATTGCCCATAAAACACCTCGAGTCTTTGCACCAACTGCGGGGCCTCAGCGCGAGCGAAACGCCCCAAGGATTTCACCAAGCGGCATTCGGGCCTGTCCGAACAGACGTACCAACCCCGTCCAGCAATCCGCCGATTCGGGTCCAACTCGAGCGCCCCGTCCAGTCCTCGAGCCAACCGCAAGAGTTCCGATTGCGCCCGCCGAGCGCGACACGCCACGCAGGTCCGAACCGGGAAACGCACTCCCGTTTCATCCCATTGGCGATGTGGCGCACGGTCACGCATCAGTCCTTGCTTCCCTCGACGGCTTCTGGGCTGGCCTCTGGGCTTGCTTCTGGGCTTGCTTCTGGTTTCGCCTCTTCCCGTACTTCTTCTCTGGCATCAACGATCTCGCCATCCGGTGTCGCCGAGAACAACGCCTCGAAACGGTCCGCCGCCTTGGAAGACTTGTTGCCACCATCCTTGGAAGCCTCGAGCATTGCCGCATCCAAATCCGAAACTGCTGCCGTCTCCTGAAGGTCAATCTTGAAACCGGTCAGTTTGGCCGCCAAACGCACGTTCTGACCGCCCTTGCCAATCGCCAGTGAAAGCTGATCACTCGTGACCGTCACGGTCGCAACCTTCTCATCACCATTGATTTCGATGTTGCCAACCTTGGCAGGGGAGAGCGAATTGCGAATGAACTCTCGAGCGTTTTGATCCCACTGGATCACATCGACCCGTT
>JAYURE010000332.1:0-1832 GCA_043756345.1 Deinococcales bacterium
GGTTGTGACCGGGGTGATGCTGACATCGTTGGATGAACCACAAGATGCGAGCATGACACAGCAAAAAATGGGAAACAGCCACAGGGCTGTTCGTGTAACAGGGGTTTTCCGGGGGGAAAGGTTGGTCATATGGTTGGCTTCACTTGCGTTCGGCTTTGAACAGAAGACCCGAAAAAAACCTGGGGATTGTGAGACGGTTCCAGATGTTGTTGTCCTAAGGGTTGGTTTGATTGGCGTTTTCGGGAAAGATTCAGCAGATCTGACCAGGGCCATTTACCAGGATGCAACATTGGCTGTTGCATTACCCTGACCAGGACTGAAGTGGCTTCTTGAACCGAAAGCCTCTGGTCAGAGGGTCGCAACCAACATCCGAAGCTTGATCACGTATTTCATTCAAGGTCTCGAGTACATGAATTGTTGGGCGTGATCGTCTTGATGGGTTACTGGCTAGGATTGGGGTCGCAGCAGTTTTACGGGAGTTCGATTCAATCAGAAACAGGTCTTAAACCTTCTACCGATCAGTTATTTTCAGTGGATGCTTGACCGCAGAGGTGGCTTGCTCAAGTATTAAGATTTGATTCGAGTCTACTCATGATTCATCCTCGGAATTGATCAAGCACTGTGCGCCAAGCGAAAATGGAAAGGCTCAAGTGAAGCAGCTCGAGGCTCAAGCGAGAGAAATAGTGTCAGAGGCGAGGACTCGAGACCTCAGAAACTCAGCCAAATCGAGGTGAGCTTGATTGGTAAAAGCCAATGGACTTTAAGGCTCTGAAAATTTTGTGCAATGTGTCTGCCTTGGGCAATCCAATCAGTATTCAGTCAAAACCTAACGCAAAGACTCGAGATCGCCATAATCCTGGAACTCCGCGCCGTCGTCTTCGCCCTCGTTCGGTTCCCAGTCGCTCGGACCGGCAACGAATTCCTTGTGCCGTGACAAAAATCCGGCCAGAATGCTGGTCCATTCTTCGGGACGCTCGAGTGGCGCGTTGTGCCCACCACCGGTGATGGTGATCAGCACGCCGAGACCAGAACGGACCCATTCAACAATCTCGTGGCTGTAGCGAATTGGCGTTAGGGAATCATCCGAGCCGACCACGACCAGCGTTGGACACTCGAGTATCCGCAACCATTTGCGTTGATCGCCGCTCTCGAGCACGCCTTGCAAGGAAACTCGAATCATTTCGGAATCCGCCTGTGATGCTCGGGCCAATGTTGCCGTCATGCGGTCACTGTTCTCGAGCGTGTACGCGCCCCACAGCCACGGTAATGCGACACGAGCGGCAAGGCTCGGCCCGCCAGCCTCGAGCGCGGCAAGCACGCTGGAAATTTTGACCTCGAGCGCCGCGTCCAATTTTGCGTAGGTATCGGCGAGCGTCAGGGTTAGGCAAGATTTGGGCATCAAAGCGGCTGTACCCAGGGCGATCAGGCCGCCACCGGAATGGCCGACCAGATGGTAGCTACTGATGCCCAAATGTTCGAGCAGGGCGACGATCTCGAGCGAGTACGTTTCACTGGTTGCTTCGCTGCGTGGAATGCGGCCCGGACGGATGATCCGGTAATGAATAGCGAGTTCGCTGACGGTCGCATCCCAGAATTCTGTGCTGGCGAGTTCACCATGAATCAGGACCACGGTTTCGGCGGTGTCGGGTTGACCTTCGAGTGCGTACTCGAGTGGGAATCCATTGATTTCAAAGCTGGGCATGGTTCAGTCTAAACCTCGAGTGGGTTCGGGCAGTGATCTGGCGTCACAAATGGTTGTGGCTCGAGAAACCATTTTTCAGGCACCTCGAGCCACAGTATTCACGACTTAAAACGGCTTCACTTGCATTCGG
>JAYURE010000333.1:0-1832 GCA_043756345.1 Deinococcales bacterium
CGATTTTGAGCGTGTCTATCGGCAGGCGTTGCAGGTAGGAAAGGCTCGAGTATCCGGTGCCGAAATCATCCAGCGCAATTTTGACTCCCAATGCCCGCAGGTCGTCCATGCGTTTGATGCTTTCCTCGAGTTGCGTGACCAGCATGCTTTCAAGTACTTCGAGTTCTAAAAATTCTGGGCGCAATCCGGCTTGGGCGAGCGCCCGCATAACCGTCTCGAGAAAATCTGGTCGGTCGAATTGTGGTGCGGAAACATTGACCGAGATGCGCACGGGTTTTAACCCCTCACGTTGCCAGGCGGCGTTCTGACGGCACGCCTGCTCGAGCACCCAGGTTCCTATCGGGAGGATCAGGCCGGATTCTTCGGCGACTGGAATGAATTTCGCGGGCGGCATCAGGCCGAGTCGTGGGTGCTGCCAGCGCAGGAGCGCCTCGAAGCCTTGCAGTTCTCGAGATTGCAAATCGACCAGCGGTTGATAGTAAACCTGCAATTCGTCACGTTCGATGGCTTTGCGCAGGTCGTTCTCGAGTTCGAGTTTTTCTTGGGCGCTCACCGTCATTTCGGGGGTGAAGCGTTGCACGCCGCCGCCCTGTTGTTTGGCGCGGTACATGGCGGTGTCGGCGTGCCGCATCAGGGTGCTGGCATCGGTGCCGTCGTCTGGGCAGACGGCGATGCCGACGCTGGCATCGACGAAGAGTTCGTGATCGTCGATCAGAAAGGCGCTGCGCAGGCTCGAGACGATGCTTTCGCCGAGGCGCAGTGCGGCCTCTGGGTCGTGCAGGTCGGGCAGGGCGACCACGAATTCGTCGCCACCGGTTCGTCCAAGAATCGATTGTGTGCTGATCTTGCCGCTGCTCGAGGCTTCATCCAGACGCGATTGGAAGCGTTCGGCAACCGCGATCAGCATTCGGTCGCCCAGCGGATGCCCGAGTGTGTCATTGATCTGCTTGAAACGGTCCAAGTCGATGAACATCACGCCAATGCCAGTCTCAGGGTTCGGTCGGGTTTCAGGAGTCAGTAGCATCTCCTCGAGCCTGCGTTGCACCAGCACCCGGTTTGGCAAGCCGGTCAGTGCATCGTGCGTCGCCTGATGCGCCAGTTGATCGATCATTTCGCGGCGGCCCGAGGCAATTTTGGTCAGGCGTTCACGCAGTTGCATGTTGCGAATCATGCTCGAGCGAACATCCTGGTTTTGCGAACCGGGGTACAGCTCCTCGAGTCGAATCATGATCTGGTCCAAGGATTCGTCTCGCACGATCATCTCGAGGATGTCGTTGCGTTCGCGTTCCAGGCGTTCAGATTCCTGGAGTTTGCTGCGTGAAGCTTCGAGTTCTCGTGTGCGTTCTTGAACGCGGTTCTCGAGGTCGCGTGACACGTTGCGCAATTCGTCGGTCAGGCGTTGATTGTCGGCCAGGGCGATGTACTGCCGAATCACGACCAGCAAGACCATCAGGCCGGAGGCGATTTCGACCCCATCCCGTTCGATGCCGGTCTCATCACGCGAAACGACATGCAGCACGAACAGCAGCGCAATTGCCACGTACATGCCCTGGTTGGAAAGAAACCTCGAGATGCCGCTGCGAGCACCCTCGAGCGCTTCATCGTCCATCATCAGGTTTAGGGTTTGCGTCGGCATCGGTACAGAATTCAGGCCGTTGCGCCAATCCCACAACGCCGCGAGCGCAAAAAAGGACGCCGCCCATTGCCAGCCCGCCGCGAGCGGCCAGTCGAGGCTCATGCCGCCCATCGTCAATTCGTTGCACCGCTCGAGGTTCACAGGCAGGATTTGCCCCAAGCAGTTCGCGCTCGACCATGGATCGGTGTTAATTGGG
>JAYURE010000334.1:0-4951 GCA_043756345.1 Deinococcales bacterium
CGCATCAATTGCACGCCAGCCAAACCCAATGTCCGTTGAGGCTCGAGGTTCACTGAACGGCCCGCCACCCGAACCGAAAGCGGCCCAACCGACTGGACCCGCAGGCCAGATTTGAACTTCACGATCACCCGACCAGGAATGATGTTCGCAAATTGTGCAATATTCAGGCTCGCGTCTATCTTCGGTGCCACCGTCAAACTCGAGGATTGTAGGCTTCCCGTCACGACTGTTGCTTGCACTGATAGACCCGTCCGCTTTGGGGTCATGCGGATGATCCCAGAGATGCTGCCGCTGCGGTTCTCGACCGTTGGGCAGGCAACCAGGGCGATGCTCAGGGCAAACAGGGACAGCAGACGGGTTCGCAAATGGGCCTCCACCCGGAGTGAACGCCTGGGGGATACCCGGATTCACCTTCAAACACCTCAGGTTACTGGAGAAGTCTTCAGTTTCTATGAAGATGCAAGGTCGCTTTTCAACCTTGCATCTTAGGATATGTCTTTGTTTCGTGTTCGGCGTGTGCTTACTTGAAACTGAGATTGAGGGTTAAGACTGTCTGCCCGTTGTACTTCAAACCTGCTTGTTGAACGACAAGATCGCCAGTGTCACAGATTTGGGCGTTCGCATTCTTGTTCACGCAGGCAACAATCCGATAGGTCCCAGCTAAAAGCTTCGCTTTGTTTTGCCCCAATTCAAATCGGTACGGGCTTGAACCAGCAGTGCCCTCAAATTCCACTTGGATTTTGGCGGAACTCGGATCGTTGCCGTTATTGTACTGACCGGACTCGAGCAGACGATCCGCAAAAATCACGATGGTTGTTCGGATTGGTGCAGGTGTCGTATTTTTGGCTGCTTCTCTTAGGGCTGCGCCCGCTTGCAACATGCCAGCACCAAATATAGTGCTGTCAGCACCGAGCTTTTTTGCGGTTGCCCTCAAGATGGTGCGGGTTTCCAATGCGCTTAGTTTAGGGTTCTTGGCACGCATTAATCCGGCAACCGCAGCGACCTGCGGTGCTGCTTCTGAGGTTCCTCCACGATACGCATATCCAGAAGCTCCGACAATATCGGTTGAGATCACACCTTTCCCGTTCGCAATCAGACCAGGGGCCACCAAATCCATTTCGGGACCTTTTTCAGAGAATGCTGTAGCAGATCCATCGTTGTTGACCAGACCAACAGCCAACACGGTTGGCAGGTTCGCAGGGTAATTGATCCCTACGCTGCTGGTGCCGACGTTGCCAGCCGCAACCACCACCAGAACATCGGCCTGATCTGCGGCACTGACGGCTTTGGACACTGCGCCATCAGGATCGAAGGCTGTGGATTGTCCAGGGACGATTCCAAGGCTCATGTTGATAACCTTCGCACCTCGAGCAACCGCATCCCGGATTCCTGCCGCAATAGAACTGCTGGTTCCAGAAGCGACGGTGCATTTGCTTGCCACACCGTTTATCGTACAGTCAAGCGAATTCGGGCCAAGGACTTTTTCAACCAACACAGTTCCACCCTGCATGATTCCGGCAACACCAATGGAGTTGTTGGTGGTTGCACCAATGATGCCCGCCGTGTGCGTACCGTGCCCGCCTGATCCGTCACCGGTGGTGAGGAAATCGCTGGGATCTTGGTCCGTATCCTTACATCCGTTCGTGGCATCAACGCAGAAATCAGTTCCTTTCAGCAAACGTCCTTGAAGGTCGGGATGATCGAATTTTGCGCCCGAATCGAGAACGGCAACCATCACACCATCAGTCTGAACTGCCCAAGCGCCCGCGATATCAATGGTTGGTAAGTGGTACTGGGTGTTTGGGTTTGATGGCTGGAAGTACAAGTCGTTTGGAGTTGTCGTACCCAACGGACGGTAAATGTAGTTGGGTTGAACCTGAGCACCGGTTTCTGATGCGATCTTCTCGGCAAATACACGTTCGTCGGTTCCGGCAGGTACTTTCAATCTCGAGACTTCAGTGGTCACACTCTTGGCAGACAAGCCACGTGCAGAGAGTTGGCTCGAGTCGGCACCGACCAGCAAAACCTCTCCCGCAACATGAGGTAAGGTCCAATCTGCTTTGATTGGTTTTGCTACTGGAATGGCTGCTTTTGTTTGCAAGTTTGCGCTTAACAAGCCTGGTGGCAGTGTAATTGTGCCTTGAATGCCGCCAGGTCCGTTGGAATCAATGATCACGATTTGCGCTTCACCAAAATCGGCAGGATTGCTTTTGCTTTCTGCACGAATCGTGATGGTTGCAGGATTGGGCACACTTGCTGGGGCTGTGAAGGTTCCACCATCGCTTATCGTGCCGACACTCGAGTTGCCACCAACAATGCCGTTCACCTTCCAGGTAAGTCCTGTTGCTCCGGTGGCACTGAATTGGACGATCTGCCCAACTGAGACTTGAACAGTATTTGAAGCGCTTTGAACTCCGATTTGTACGGGGGTTGGTGGCGTCGGTGCCGGAGGACAGGCGACCAGTGCGCCTGCTAGAACGGGCAGCAACCACAAGGCTCGAGTTTTTATCGCAAATGAACTGAATCGCTTGTTTGGCATCATGTTTAAATCATAAGCGCCAAAACCACCCCTCGAGTGAACTTGTGTTCAATGCCCGTTCAGGCTTCTCGAGGGGTTCTCATCGGTGCGGAGTTTCGCGTTCAGGTGTGCTTTAACAAGTCCCAGACCAAAGTTTGTGTTTCAGCGTTCTCGTTGTAATGTGCTTGTTTCAGTATGCCGGTTCGAGCTTCCCGTTCGCCCGTGTGTACGGAACCCAGGCGAGCACCAGCAACTCGAGGTTGACCTCGGTGCTTTTGGGTTTGAGGCGAATCTCTTCGAGTGATTCGTCTGGATTGCCTGCCTCGAGTGCGCTCAGTTCCGCCTCGAGTTGTGCGTTCAATTCTTGAAGTTGCACTTGAATGCCTTCGACGGTTTCATCGGCACGACCGACATCGCCCTGTTGACTGAAGGCTTGCGAGGCGCTGCGCACAGCGCGACCGGCACTGGTCACGGCACTGGTGCGTCGCCCACCGCCAAACAAGGCCCCGAGCACACCCATGCCGACGTTGACGACCGCCTCGATCTTCTTCTGATTCGCCTGTGCCGCCTCTTGTTCACGTTTTTGTATGGCTCGAGTGAGTTTGTCTTGCAATCCGGCGAGTTTACTGGCGTACTTTTCGCGCAGTTTGGTTTTCAGGTCGTCGCGTCCTTCGCGGCTCGTGTGTGCGAGGCGGGCGCGGAAGTCACCTTCGGTTTCGTTGGGTTCAGAGACGGCCTTGTTCGCTTTGGATTCGTACAGTACCAACGCCTGTGTCTGTGCGACCCATTTGCCGAAATCCTTCTCCCATTTCGCGTAATTCTTGGCATCGCTCCCCTGGCTGGGCAGGTCGGCGAAATCGCTCGGTGTGACCGGTTCGGATTCGAGTGCATCCAATTCGAGTTCGATCAGTTGCGCATCGTCCCAACTGATCGGCACTGGACCGTCGCCGATTTCGGCCAGTAAACGTAGGGTTTTGGCGCTGTCGATTTTGTATTTCGGGCTCGAGAATCGTGGTTGTGCCGCGCCGAGCACGAACGGGTAGTAGGTGGCGTTTTCGACCTTGCTGGGCACGAAGTATTGCTTGACGTTCGGTGGTAACAGTGGACGCCCGGAACTCGAACTTGCGGCACTCGAGCTTGGGGATTTCACTGCAACCGCACCTGGACTCGCGGCGCTCGAGGCTGCCTGTGATTTCTTACTCGCCATCAACGTCTTAATTTGCGGGCCGGTCATTGGACCTGCCAGGTAACTCATCGTCCAACGCGTTTGGAAGGTCACGGGATGCGCCTCGTGAACGTTGTGCATCAAGAAGACGCGCTTGCCAAGGCTCGAGAGCATCTTGTTGAGGTCCGATTGTGACATGGCGTTGCTGCCGCTCATCGCACCGGACAGCGCCTCGAGCACGCGGGCTTTGTCGTTCTCGGTTTGCAATCGCCCAATGAACCAGGTGCCGGTGTTCGCCAAGCCTTTGTAGTCCAGATCGACCGGATTTTGTGTGGCCAGCACCAGTCCAAGTCCGAAGGCTCGAGCCTGTTTCAGCAATGTCAGCATTGGGGTTTTGCTGGGCGGATTGCCGTTCGGTGGGAAGTACCCAAAGATTTCGTCCATGTACAGCACGGCGCGAAGGCTCGAGGTTCCGGCTTGGGATCGCATCCAGCCGAGCATGTTGTTCATCAGCATTGAGACGAAAAACATTCGTTCGGCATCGCCCAAATGAGCAATCGAGAAAACGGTCAGGCGTGGTTTGCCATCTGGCGTGTACATCATTTTTTGAATGTCCAGCGGTTCGCCCTCCATCCAACTCGAGAAACCCGGACTGGCCAGCAGGTTGTTGAGTTGCATCGCCAGTTCAAATCGTTCCTTGCCGGGATAGAAACTCTCGAGGTTCATCACGCCGATTTTCTCGAAGCTTGGTGTTTGAATCGCTTGGATCAATGCGCCGAGATCGAGGTTCGTGCCAGCACTCCAAGCGCTCGAGAAAATGTTTGAAAGCAAAATGTGTTCACGTGACCGGATTGGGTCCGCATCGATGCCGAGCAATCCGAGCAATCCAGAGGCACTGGTTTGAATCCGTTCGCGCAAGGCATCCGAATCGTCCATCACGGCGGCGGGCGGTACGTCGAAACTTTTCAGAACGCTGACCTGCAATCCGTGCGAGGCTCCGGGTGTGTAAATTGCCATAGTGACGCTCGAGCGCATCCGACGAATTCTCTCGCCATCCTGCCCCCAATCGCTCAAGCCTTTTTTCCACATTTCAGATTGTTGCGTTGCGAAGGTGTCGGCATCGATGCCCTGGCGTTTGGCCTCCTCGAGATTGACCCAAGGTTTGAACTCGGCAGGGGAGAGGTCCGGGAATGAGAGCAGTAAATTGCAGAGGTCACCTTTTGGATCAATCGCAATCACCGGGATGTTGTCAACCAGTGCCTCCTCGA
>JAYURE010000335.1:0-1828 GCA_043756345.1 Deinococcales bacterium
ACCGCCACGCGGCTCGAGACATCGATTGGCACCGTCTTGTCGGCTGTGCCGTGAATGATTAGGGTCGGCACGTTAAACGCGGCCAAGTCGGGACGAAAATCGGTGGTGGCGAACGCGTTGGCGCACTCGAGCGTGGCGTTCAATCCCGCCTGCATGGCCACGCTGCGCGACCATTCGAGCACCTCTTGGCTGACCGGTCTCGAGGACGAATCACCGCTGTAAAAATCATTGAAGAATCCCGTGAAAAATTTTGCGCGATCCTGCTTCATCGCCACAGCCATGCTATCGAAAACGGATTGGCTCACGCCGTTGGGATTGTCCGCCGTCTTGAGCATGAACGGCACGACAGAGGAGACCAGCACCGCCTGAACCACGTCCTTGGCAAAATGCCGCGACATATAACGGGCCACTTCGCCGCCGCCCATCGAAAAGCCAACGATGGTCGCATCTCGGGCGACAGTCTGTTCGAGCACGCTGGCGAGATCGTCTGAAAGGGTGTCGTATTCGTAACCTGTCCCCGGTTGGCTCGAGCGTCCAAAGCCGCGTCGGTCATAGGCGATCACGCGAAAGCCCGCCTCGGCAATCGCCATCGCCTGATCGTCCCAACTGTCGGCGCTGAGCGGCCAGCCGTGCATTAAAATCACGGGTCGGCCCGTTCCCCATTCCTTGAAGTAAAGTTCGGTGCCGTCTTTGGTTTTGATGTGACCCATTTTGCCCCCTGTTTTTTGGATTGTGCTTAAAAGCCGAGAAAGACGGTGGTTCGATCAAGTAGCGCCTGCGTTATCGGGTTTGACTCGAGTGCCATCGAACGCTCGAAGTACTTGATCGCTTCAGTGTTATCGCCACGGTCAATCGCCAGCACACCGAGCCTGCGGGCGACAAAGGCTGCCGAGGTGATCGCTTCGGGATCAAATCCATTTAGCGTCTCGAGTTGATCGAAGTTGGTCATCGCTCGAACCCACCATTGCGTTTTGACGTAGAGCATTGCCAGCATTCGGACATATTTGGCGTTGGTTGGGTCGGCCTGAACCGCCGCCTCTGCATTGGCGATGGCTTGGTTCCAGATTGGAAAATCCGCGTAGGCCGTCGGGTAGGCGGCTTCTGCGCTGCTGACCAGTTCCATGGATTTAATGGCGTACTGATCCGCCGTCAGGCCGGGTTCCACCTCCGAAATTAAACCTCCGGCAGCAAAGATTGTTCCAGTTCCAATCAGCAACGAAATCACGGCGGTGAGCAATTTATGTTTCATGGTCATTCCTCCTGAAAAGTGGCGACGTACAGCTTTGACGGGGGTCGTCAAGTAATGATGAATCCCGCTGCTGTCGCACACCTGTCACGAGGCTGAAAGCAAGCTGAGTTGCCGTCAGTGAACACACAAACGGCAACTCAGAAGTTGAACTGTTCTCGAGTGTTCGCTCGGGTTTATCCGGCCCTTGAAATCTCCTCGAACAATGGCAAGGTGGTCAAGGCGGTTTCTGTTTGAACACTCGACCGGGCCTCGGTTGGTGCGGGAGGAATTTGAATGGCGAGGGCCACCAGCATTTGCAGCGCGTAGCGTTCCTGACGGTCTCGAGCGATGTCGGCTTTGGCACGTTCGAGGGCGAATGTGGATTCTTCGAGCGCCTCTTCGGATTCGCTGACTTCAAGGCGTTCGTTGATGGTCAGTCGGTGAAACATGGCGTCGCGTTCTTCTTTGTTGCGTCCATTGATTGAGCCTTCGCCGTACAATTCTGCTTTGGCCTCCTCGAGCGATTCGCGGGCCGCTTTGACCCGGCGGATGTTGCGGCGGTGCGTGAAGGTGGCGATGTCGAGCGCGTCTTGGTGGCGT
>JAYURE010000336.1:0-1828 GCA_043756345.1 Deinococcales bacterium
GAACTGAAACCCAATCGCCAACAAATTGTGGTGGGCTCAAAACCTCGAGATTGATTTTCAAATTTGCAGGTAGCACATCAAGTACCTGTGTGGCACTCGAAATCCGGCCATTTGCATCTGAGATTTCAGCTTTGATAACGTATTGAAAGGCTTGACCATTTGTTTCACGTTGGATTGGAAAACTCACCAGGGATTCGCCTTTTTGGTTCAAGATAGCTTTGCCAGAAAGTACTGGTTCTTTTGCTTGAACAGCTCCCCGGTCCAAAGTAGCTGATGCCGAAAAACCATTTTCGTAAAGATCAGAATACGAGAATGGTGTGTCTCTGACAGAGGATTGGTTCCAATGATCGAGTAGGTGGTTCGCCTGACCTCGAGTTACCGAGTAACGTACTTGACTTTCAGCCAACGAAGTCCCCCCTGTCGCTCTCAATCGGAACACGGCTATTTCACCTTTAAGTACAAATGATTTTGCGGATTCAAGGGTCACAATAAAAGCCGCTGCCGTATCGGGTTCAATGCGAATTCGCGCAGACGCATTGGCTTCGTCAAAACCAATGCTGTATTCACCCAATTCCGTATTCTGCGGAATCAACCAATCAAAGCTGAAAGATCCAAATGCATTTTCAGTTGCGATCATCGTTGAGTTATCTATTTTAGGTTTGTCAACGCGCCCTGAAATTTTTTGGACAGTGATAAGTGCAGCACCTGCGGCAAGAGGTTTTTTGGTTTTTTCATTCATGAGCAGACCGCGCAAGTGAACCATATCCCCTGGATGATACGTTGGGCGGTCAGTGTACAAAAATGATCGACCGTTAGGCGTTGGCTCTTCCTCAGATAGTTCTTCTCGTTCCTCGCAAAACGCCCAGGAGTTACCAGAGTGTGCGAGTAGCCATCCGTTAGCTTTATTGGTCAACGGTAGGAGTGCTAGACCGTCTTGCTTTGTTAGTGTAGGTGCAGATGTTGCATCGCTATTCAATCGATAAACATCTGCAATGACAGGTTCACCTGTGATGAGATCGGTTGCCCAAACAGTTGTTCCATTTACTGCACGTTTGGCCAGCAGCCCAAGCCGACTAACATATACGATGGCGGTGTCTTTTTGCTCACCGTGTTGAACTCGAGCGACATAAACTCCTTCGGGTAAGCGCCCTATATGAATGGCATTGATGTCTGATCCGTCTTCTGGAAGAAAAGAAAAATTTCTGACGGGTACGGTCGGCCCAAATTCGATGCCTTCAGTTTCCAGTGGATTGTCCAGCACAAACGAGGTTGGTTCAAGCAGTCGCTCGAGCGCAATCGAAATACGGTCTCGGGTTGGCGGTTCGAAGAATAAATTGACATCTTCGCGAGTAGTGAAGATGTCACCGTAAACAATAAATCGCTCTTGGGCGCTTCCGTCCTGGATGGCAAACAAAGCGGCCAATACCACGCATACAGTAGTTAACAAGTGTCTCGAGGTTTTCACCTGACCAGTCTAAAAGGACTTGCCGAATTGTTGTGTTCCAAACCCTCAATCTCAGCACGTCACGCTCGAGACAACCTCTTCAGATCAAATCTGGGAAACCACCTCAACCTTCCCTCACTGCCCGGATGCGAAACCCTCGAGTGTGCGTTTGTACGGCGCTTGGAATCCCAGCACAATCCGGTCTTTGGGAATGCCCTCCTCGATCAATCGGGCTGCCACCTCGAGTTCGGTGTTGTCCTCTTCTACCCAGACGTACTCGCCACGAATGACAATGTGAATCAGGATGGCGTTCAGGCGTTTCAAACCCTGCCAGCCGGTCCTGACGACTTGGTACTGGTGGTTGGCGGTGTCGAAAACGAATTC
>JAYURE010000337.1:0-4933 GCA_043756345.1 Deinococcales bacterium
TGGCCGCCAAGAAAATGGCCGAAATGACCGGGTACGGATTCTCGAGCGCCAAGAACAAGTTCGCGGCACTCTCGGCACACGATGAACTGGTCACAGTCAGCGCGACCTTGCGCACACTCGCCGGAGCCTTGATGAAAATGGCAAACGACGTGCGTTGGCTCGCCAGCGGACCACGCAACGGCATCGGCGAACTGAACATTCCCGAGAACGAACCCGGCTCGAGCATCATGCCTGGAAAGGTCAACCCGACCCAATCTGAGGCCCTGACGATGGTGGCGGTTCAAGTTTTCGGCAATGACGCGGCGGTGGCCTTCGGCGGCTCGCAGGGCAATTTTCAACTGAACGTTTTCAAACCGGTCATGGTTCACAACGTCCTCGAGAGCATCCGACTGCTGGGTGACGCCAGCGAGTCCTTCAACGACCAGTGCGCCGTCGGCATCGAACCCAACCTCGAGCGAATCGCCGAGAACCTGGGGACGAACCTGATGCAAGTCACCGCCCTCAACCGACACATCGGTTACGACAAGGCCGCAAGCATCGCCAAAACCGCCCTCAAAGACGGCTCGAGCCTGCGTGCCGCCGCCCTCAAACTTGGCTACCTGACCAATGAAGAGTTCGATGCCTGGGTGATTCCACTCGAGATGACCCGCTCGAGTTAAGGGCAGTGGAAAGTGACAAGTGGAAGGTGGAAAGTTAGCAACAACCTCGAGATGTTGGTTTAGACCGTTTCTTTTCACTTTGAACTTTCCACTTTTCTCTGGGTTTCGCCCCGATCATGAGAAGGTTCAAACATCCTCACCATTTTTTCGTAGAATGCGCAGCAGACTCAGCCAGTTCGTTCAGGAGGCTCCACATGAAAGAAGTTTTCACCGCGTCTCGCGGCAAGATGCAAAAAGCGATGGACGCACTCGAGCACAACCTCTCTGTCTTGCGTACCGGTCGCGCCAACGCGGGCATGCTCAACAAGGTTCAGATCGACTATTACGGTTCGATGATGGGCATCGCCAGCGTCGCCAACGTGACCGTGCCGGACTCGAGAACCCTGGTGATTCAGGCGTATGAACGCAACATGCTCGCACCGATTGAAAAGGCGATCCGCGATTCGGATTTGGGCCTGAATCCATCGAACCGTGGCGACGCGCTGTACGTTTCGATCCCGCCATTGACCGAGGAACGCCGCAAGGATTTGGTCAAAAACGCGAAAGTTTACGCGGAAGAGGCTCGAGTTGCGGTGCGCAACGTCAGGCAGGACGCGATGAAGCAGATCAAAACGATGGAGAAAGACAAGCTCGCCACAAGCGACGATGTCAAACGCGGCGAGGCCGAAGTGCAGAAGTTGACCGATGAGTTCATCAAATCGATTGACGTGACGTTTGAACGCAAGGAACAAGAAATTCTGAACTGATCGGATCGAACTGAGCCCATGATCAAAAAAGTGCAAGCACGGCTCGAGATCGCCTGGTTCACAACGGGCGTTCTTGGCTTGTGCAAGCTCGAGTCCCCATGGCTCGAGCCAAAGTCTGGAGATTTGAGATGGTGAACACGCCCAACGCGACCAAACCCGGTGCATTCGCCACGCTTGGGCCTCGATTTGTGTCCGCAATGCTCGGGTTTTCCGTCGTTGTCGCCTGCGTCTGGTTCGGCTGGCGAACAATGCTGCCGATGCTGATGTTCGTGATGGTCCTCGGATTACGTGAGTACCGTTCGATGCTGCGCAACCGTGGACTCGAGGTTGGCGGCCGAATGTCCGCCTACGGGTATGGCGTTGGCCTGCTGCTCTCGAGCGTTCCTGGCCTGCCCGAACCGCTTCCCGGTGTTTCCTGGCGCGAGGCGGTGATGGTCGCCTACGGATTGCACCTGCTCGTCTCTGAGGTCGCACGCCCCGGCGAACGCCCCCTCGAGCGAATCGTTTACGGGATTTTTGGCATGTTTTACGTGCCATTCCTGCTTTCGTTCGCCATGTCCCTGCGTTACCTGCCGAACCCTCGAGAGGGATTCTGGTACTTGATCATCACCGTGGTTGGCGCGTATGCCAGCGATGTCGGCGCTTACGCGATTGGCGGTGCGTTCGGCAAACGCAAACTTGCGCCCGAAATCAGTCCCGCCAAAACGGTTGAAGGGGCCATCGGTGGCCTCGCCCTGTCCTTCGTGATGGTTTTTTCGATGAGCGAAATCGTCAAACGATCCTTCCCACCAGGCGTCAACGTTTACGATGCGCTCGTCTTTTCACTGCTCGTCTCGAGCGCCGCGCAACTCGGTGATCTGGCCGAAAGCGTGATCAAACGCAGCCTGGGCGCAAAAGATTCCGGCAGTTTTCTGCCCGGTCACGGCGGGATGTTGGACCGCATGGACAGCGTGTTGTTCGTGCTGCCAGTTGCGTTTTACTTCTTGCGCCTCGCGGTGTTCTCGTGAAGAGCGAAGTGAAAAGTGGAAGGTGGAAGCGTGAACAACCCGTAAGGTGCTGTCTCGTGAGCAAGAAGCGTGAACAGCCCGTAAGGTGCTGTCTCGTGAGCAAGAAAGTGGAAAATCACGGCTCTCGGTTTAAGATTTTGAATTTGGTTTTTCTTTTCACTTTGAACTTTTCACTTTCAACTGTTTTGGTGCTTTCATGACCCGCCTGACCATCCTCGGCTCGACCGGTTCGATTGGCACGCAGGCGCTCGAGGTTTCACGTTGGCGCGATTTTGAGGTCGTGGGTCTCGCTGCGGGTAAGAATTTGGATTTGCTCGAGGCTCAAGTTGCAGCGTTCAAACCAAAACTCGTCAGTGTCGATGAATCAATTCTCGATGCCGCCCGCTCGAGGTTGTCCGGTGTTCGTGTAACAGCCGATGCGAGTGAGGTCGCCACGCTCGAGTCCGAAGTGGTCCTCGGGGCAATTCCGGGCTTGGCGGGTTTGGGTCCAACCCGTGCCGCGCTCGAGGCCGGTCGTCATGTGGCGCTCGCCAACAAAGAGGCGATGGTTTGTGGCGGCCCCCTCATGTGGGAAATCGCCCGCAAAGCCGGGGCGCGAATCACACCAGTCGATAGCGAGCACTCGGCGCTGTACCAATGTCTTGTCGGCGAACGGATCGAAGATGTCGCCGAACTGATCCTGACCGCCTCCGGTGGCCCCTTCCGCGATGGACCGACCGACCTCTCGAGCGTCACGCCCGCAATGGCATTGAACCACCCAAATTGGAGCATGGGTCCAAAAGTCACCATCGATTCGAGCACGTTAATGAACAAAGGGCTCGAGGTGATCGAGGCCAAATTCTTGTTTGAAGTTCCGATGGAAAAAATCGGTGTGCTGATTCAACCGCGCAGCGTAATTCACTCGATGGTGCGTTTCAACGATGGGCAGATCAAAGCGCAACTAGGACCGCCAGACATGCGAATGCCGATCCAATATGGGATTCTCGCCGCGCTCGAGATGGCGCAAGGTTTCGGCCCATCGCGCCCACCGACACCGCCAGAACCGATCAACCTGATCGGCACGCTCGAGCTTCGCGCTCCCGACTTGAACCGTTTCCCGTGTCTCGCACTGGCACTCGAGGCTGGACGCTTGGCCGGAGTAGCCCCGGTCGCCCTCAACGCCGCCGATGAAATCGCCGTCGCCGCCTTCCTCGAGCACCGCCTGTCATATCTCGGAATCGCCAAACTGATCGAACAAGTGTTACTCGAAGCGCCAACCCTCACCCTGACTTGGGATAGCATTGCGCAAACCGATGCGTGGGCTCGCTCGAGGGCGCTCGAACTGCTGCCCGTACTCGCCTGAACATCACCCTTACTTGAAGATCATTGCTCGAGCCGTACCTTGTTACCTTTACGCTTTAACCTTTTCCCCGCTTTGTCCCCCGGAGGTCCCGTGAGTTTCATTACCAACACCATTTTGTTTTTGCTGATCATGAACATCGCCGTGTTCGTGCATGAACTCGCGCATTACCTCGCGGCGCGTTCACAGGGCGTCGCGGTCAAATCGTTCAGCCTGGGTTTTGGACCGATCCTCTCGAAGTTTCAATGGCGCGAGACGGAATGGCGCATTTCGTTGCTGCCACTGGGCGGTTACGTCGAGATCGATGGCATGGCCCCAACGCAGGCCGAAGATGGCACGGTGATCCCTCCAACCACCGGCATGGCTTCACTTTCATGGCTGGGCAAAGTTTGGATTCTGTTCGCGGGTCCGCTCTCGAACGTAGTCCTCGCCATCCTGATCGTTGCGGCGGTGCTGATGGGTCAAGGCAAGCAAACACAAACCGGATTCGCGCAGTTGTATCAAGTGCTGCCAGGATCGCAGGCCGCAAAGACTGGCTTCCAAAAGGACGACGTGATTCGCGCCATCAACGGCGTGCCCGTGACCAACTTTGAACAGGTTCGCGCCAGTTTGTTGAGTAACGGAACCCGCACTTACAGCCTGACTCGAGCAGGGCAGGCACTCGAGAAGCAATTCACCTGGGCACCGGTTGTTGCCGCTGGGACCGAACGCCCCAAGTTTGGGGTCAGCATCGGCCCACAAATTCAGTACGTTTCGGTTGGTCCACTCGAGGCCGTCACGGTTTCGACGACCACGCTGATCGGTGGAATTCCCGCCACGATTCAAGCGTTCTTCAAAGGCGTCTTTGGAGTCTTCAGCTTCTCCAACGAAAACGTCGATGTTTCAGGCCCGGTTGGAACTGCAACCGCAATTGGTCAGGCCGCCGAACAAGGTCCGTGGCCCGTGCTGCTACTCGCTGGACTGATCAACCTGTCATTGGGCGTGTTCAACCTGCTGCCAATTCCTGGACTCGATGGGGGCCGCATCGTCCTCTCGAGCATTCAAGCGATCCGTCGCCGCCCGTTCGCGCCCGGACAAGAAGAATTCATCAACTTCCTCGGCTTTGCGTTTGTGCTGGTTTTCATTGGGCTGGTCACATTCCGCGATCTGGCAAGGCTCGGCGGCTGAGATGAACCTCGATCC
>JAYURE010000338.1:0-4929 GCA_043756345.1 Deinococcales bacterium
TTTTCTTGCAACGAGCTGGTGGTGATTACCTTCAGTACAACCGTCAGGTTGTAACCCTGAGCGCTCAGGCGGTGCAAGTTTCGGTGACGGCACAAAAACCAAACGATGGTTTCCCGATTCAGTTGGGCATTTCCAGCATTGATGCCGGTGATGTCGTGCTCGCCAGCCTTGCCGAATTGACCGTAGGCACAACACCCGCACCGACGATTACGGCCGTGACGCTCAGCGCCAATCCGACCAGCCTCAACGTCAATCAGGCCAGTCAGCTTCAAGCCACCGTCACCGGAACTGGTGCCTTCTCGAGCGCGGTCACGCTCAAGGTTTTGCCAACCACGGCGACCATTACCGCACTCGCCAGCGGCGGTTACGAATTCAAAGCCACGGCTGCGGGCACGTACACGGTCACGGCCACCAGCACGGCTGACCCGACCAAAACTGGAACGGCCAGCATCACCGTGACCAACGCACCACCGGCACCAACCATCACGGCTGTCACCCTGAGCGCAACGCCGACACAAGTGGCCATCAATCAGGTCGCGCAGTTGCAAGCCACCGTCACTGGCACCGGTGCCTTCTCGAGTATCGTCAATTACACCAGCACCCCAACGGGTGGCACCATCGCCGCCAATGGCAGCGGATTTGGCTTTAGCTCCGGCACACCCGGTACGTACACGATCACCGCCACCAGTGCCGCCGATGCAACAAAATCCTCGAGCACCAACGTCACCGTGACCACTCCAGTCCCAAGCACCTCATTGGGAGCTTGGTCTGGCGTGCTGCCGCTGCCAGTGTCACCGATCCATGCGGCATTGTTCCCGAACGGTAAAATCGTCTTTTGGGCCTACGACGATGACAGCAGCAGCAATGACGATAAACTCACGCGCACGTTCCTCTGGAATCCGGTCCTCAATGACACGCCGGTGGAAGTGGACCAACCAAACTCGAAGCTCTTTTGCAGTGGACATTCACTCCTTCCAGACGGCAGACTCCTGACGGTTGGTGGCATCCTCAGGCCCACGCCGCTGGGTCAACCACAACTCGGCGTGAAAGACACCAGCATCTTCAACTCGAGCACCAACACCTGGTCCAAGGCCGCCGACATGAAAATCGCACGCTATTACCCGAGCAGCGTGCCACTCGCCAACGGCGACGTGCTTGCCGTGGCCGGAACGAACGACACCAATGGCGGGAATCTGGATACCTCCGAAGTGTGGCAGAACACCTCGAGCTTGCCGGAAACCGATCCTGGAAAGTACCGATTGTTGAGCACCGCGAAATTCAGCCAGGGTTGGTATCCGATGGCCTTCCAAGCCCCGAACGGTAAAGTCTTCAACGTTGGGCCACAACCAACCATGGGCTACTTGGACACGGCTGGCACCGGAACCTGGACTTCACTCGGGGATCGGGTTGACCCGGCCAACAGCCTTGGGAACGGCAAACGCACTTACGGAACCGCAGCGATGTACGAACCCGGAAAGATCGTTCTGATTGGTGGTGTGGACCCACCGACCAACACTGCCGTGACAATCAACATCAATGGCTCGAGCCCCGTTACAACCCAGGTTGGTTCGATGGTTGCTGCTCGCCGTCAACACAATTCAACGATCCTGGCTGATGGTACAGTCCTCGTCACGGGCGGCACGAACGGTGCAGGCTTCAACAATGCTGCCGGAGCCTTGCTGAGCACTGAACTGTGGAATCCGACAACTGGCCTGTTCAAAACGCTGAAGCCTGCCGCCAAACCACGCCTCTATCACTCGCTCGCGCTGCTCTTGCCCGATGCTCGAGTGCTCTCGGCCGGTGGAGATGGGGCCGATGCACCCACCTACCCGAACGGCGAGATTTTCACGCCACCGTACCTGCTCAACTCCGACGGTACGTCCGCCACACGCCCCAGCATCGTCAGTGCTCCAACCAGCATTGTCTACAACTCGAGCTTCACGGTCACGGTGGGCACGAACGACATTACCCGCATGACCCTAATCAAACTCTCGAGCGTGACGCACTCAACCAATTTTGATCAACGCTTCTTGAGCTTGAGCTTCACGAAAACCGCTACGAGCCTGAGCGTGACTGCACCTGCGAGTGGAAATCTTGCCCCTCCTGGGTATTACATGCTTTTTGCATTGAATGCCGCTGGCGTGCCGAGCATTTCCAAAATCATCAAACTCAACTGAGCCAGTTCGACAGCTTCCACACCAGCAGGTCACAACTCGAGATCTCTCCGATCCTGTTCTGTGTCCCGCAACCCTAAGATTTGATGTCGAAAATCACAACGCGCACATGGTTCAGCCCCTACACTGAACCATGTTGCGTTTGAAGCCCTCGAAGTCACTGCTGATCCTCGTCTCGAGCCTCGCACTGTCGATCCCAGCACTGACGGGCACAGTGTTGGCGGCACCAACGCCATCCCCGGCCCAGGATGTCTTCGATCAAGCGATCTTCTACCTGAGCTTCAATTACCACGGGTATTCGGTGGTTGATTTCAAAACGCTCGAGGCCAAATACCAGGCGCAACTCGACACGGCCTGCGCTGGCCTGAGCACCTGCGAGTACAAAACCGCGATACCGATCATCACGGCGATGCTCGAGGACCTCAAGGATGGTCACACCTCGTTCTGGGCGGCAGAAGATTACCAGGCGTACACCGCCGCAGCCAGTGACCAGAACGCACCGCTCGACCTCGGAGCCTGGTTGATCC
This sequence comes from Deinococcales bacterium, assembly GCA_043756345.1. Taxonomy (GTDB): domain Bacteria; phylum Deinococcota; class Deinococci; order Deinococcales; family JAAFIG01; genus JANOWZ01. The sequence goes on from JAYURE010000338.1 coordinate 2,702, forward strand.
CGATCAAAGGCACGCCGGACATTCGGGTACAAGAAGTGCTCGAGGGCAGCCCCGCCAACCTTGCCGGGGTGAAGCGAGGCGACCGGATCACGGCCTTCAACGGACGCAGCCTGCCGAACACCAACCAGAATCAGTTCTTCGCCGCACTCGAGAAGGCACTCGAGGAAGCGCCACTGATGCGCCTGAGCATCCTGCGCAATGAAACCGAAAAGCTCGAGGCCCGCGTCAAAGTGCGCAGCTTCGGATACGACGGTCTGCCCTGGATCGAATACTATGGCGATGTTGCCCGTTTGATCGTGCCTGATTTTGATAGCGCAGGCGAGGTTGGTCCACAGATTCACGTCCTGGTCGCAGATGCCCGCAGCAAAGGTACTCGAGCCATGATCATTGACCTGCGCGACGATGGTGGCGGAAGCGCGACCGAATGCATCTCCGGTGTTGCACCATTCGTCGGTGAAGTCCGGCACCTGTCGCAATCCAAACGCGAGGGTGGCGAACTCGGCTACCGCAAAGGCATCGTCTACTCGAGGGACGCAACCGGACGCGAACGCCCAATTTATGCCGTCGAACGCGCCACCAGTTGGGACGGACCGCTGACGGTGCTGGTCAACGATCAGAGCGCCAGTTGCGCCGAACTGTTTGCCGCTGACGTACAATTTGCCAAACGTGGCCCGGTGATTGGCGAAACCACCTATGGCTTGGGCAACACCGGCTCGAGGTTCTTTGAATTGATCGACGGGAGCGCCCTGCAACTGACCGTCCTGCGTTCGTTTCGGCCAGACGGTACGGCCTACCCAGATCGTGTCAAACCTGACATTGCCTTCAGTGATGACCACGTTGCATTCGAGAAAAGTGGACGCGACCTGATGTTGGAACGCGCCCTCGAGATCGTCAAAGGAATCAAATGAACCGTACTCAATTCAAACGAATCTTCGCCACCATTGCCGCCATCCTCGCCCTGACCGGCTCGAGTCTCGCCAGCCCAGCCCAAGACCTGTTCAACCAAGCCGCGTACTACATCGCCTTTTACTACAACGGCTACTCGAGCGCCGATTGGAACAATTTTTCAGAACAGTACCAACCCGAACTGACCACCGCCTGCCAAACCCTGGGCGAAAAATGCCCATACACGACCGCCGTACCGATCATCAGCGAAATGATCGAAGCACTCGAGGATGGGCACACGTACTACCTGTCCGCCGCCGCCCGCAGCGAAAACTCTCGGCAACGCCAAGGCCAAGGTTCGGGCGCACTGCGCATCGGGATCATCACCAATGAAATCACCGACTCGAGCGACCGCCTGATCACCGATGTCCAGGCCGACGGTCCAGCCGGACGTGCCGGAATCACCCGTGGCGACCGCGTCACCAGCCTGAACACGCAAGCCTCGAGCAGCTTTGGCAACAGCATCGATTTTCAAAAAGCCATCAGCAGCGCGATTGGATCGGGCAAAGCCGTCAAGCTCGGCCTGCAACGCGGTCCGAAAAAACTCGAGTTTAATTTGCGAGGCGAAACCCTACCGCCACGCCTGCCCAGCCTGCGCCTGCTGCCCGGCAACATTGGCCTGCTGCGCATTCCAGGCTTTGAGGTTTACGGCCAGGTCGGACAGACCATTCACGACCTTGTGCGCCGCGCCAACAAACAAAACCTGCGGGCCTTGATCGTGGACGTGCGTGACAACCCCGGCGGCATCGACATCGAATTCATTTCTGCCCTGAGCGCCTTCGTGCCAAAACCCGGTTACGTGCTGCAATCTCGAGCCAGCACCAGCAGCAAAGTCTGGACCGACTCGAGCGTCTTTCTGGGCGATACCGTCGGCAATCCGATCTTGCGGGTGCAAGCCATCCGCGATCCGGGCCTCTGGCGGGGCCGACTGGTCGTGCTGACCAACGCAAACTCGTACTCCGGGGCGGAATACTTCGCGCAAGGGATTCAGGATGCCAAGCGCGGCACGGTCATCGGCGAAACCAGCGGCGGACTCGGCAACACCGTCACGACCGAATACGAACTGGCCGACGGTGGGGCGGTTTCGATCACCTTTGGCAAAAGTTTGCGACTGGACGGCACGCCACTGCCCGAAGCTGTCACGCCAGACATTGACGTGACCGACGATCTCGAGGTGCTTGCCGCGAGCGGACGGGACATGGTGCTCGAACGGGCACTCGAGGAGATCAATGCCCGATAGTCAGCGCACGATACGGCGTCACGCTGAGCAGCCGATGCTCGAG
>JAYURE010000339.1:0-4928 GCA_043756345.1 Deinococcales bacterium
TCTCGAGTCTCGAGGTGAGTAATTCGACTCGCCTCGGGCTTTTTTTGGGCATTTTTTTGGAGGTCAGATATGGAAGCAATTCATCCCGAAACGCAAATCGGTCACGTTCACCTCAAGGTCGCTGATCTCGAGCGTGCGCTTACCTTCTACCGTGACGTTCTGGGCTTTGAGGTCACGCAACGGTATGGCTCGCAGGCGGTGTTTCTTTCGGCGGGCGGCTATCACCATCACATCGGCCTGAACACCTGGGAATCTCGAGGCGGCACGCCCGCAGCGCCAGGGCACACGGGTTTGTATCACACGGCGATCTTGTATCCGAACCGTGTCGAACTGGCTCGAGCCTTGAAACGATTGCTCGAGGCGCGTTACCCGCTGTCTGGTGCGAGCGATCATGGCGTTTCCGAGGCGTTGTACTTGAACGACCCGGATGGCAACGGCGTGGAATTGTACGTTGACCGACCTCGAGCACAATGGCCGGTCAATGCGAACGGCGAACTCGAGATGGTCACGGGGCATTTTGATCTAAACGGTTTGCTGGCCGAACTCGAGACTTGACCAGTTCGGGCTGACCAGTTCGGGCTGACCAGTTCGGGCTGACCAGTTCAGGTTGACCAGTTCAGGCTGATCGAGCGAGTCTTGATTGAGCGAGATTGATGTTTATGCATCCCGCCGTGAAAAATTCCTCATTTTGTTCATTTGCACAAGAATCTTTGGACTCGGCCCATACAATTGATTGATGCTCGAAAACGATCCCCAACCAAGCGGCAACCGTGAACCCTTCGAGGCGTTCATGGTTCGTGCCACAGCCTGGTTGCTCGGTGGGATCAGCACCCTCGAGATTGCCACCTGGATCGTCCTGAACCGGCTCGGGCAAATCAACACGGTTGACTTCTGGTTGTTACCGTTGCTCGCCAGCACCTTCCTGGTCATGCTCGGGTTACTGCTGCACCGCCCGCAACGGGTCAAATTGATCCACCGCGTGATGCTCGCCGGAATCTGCTGCTACGAACTGCTGGACCTGTACTCGAGCGGACTGCCGGAGGTCAGTTCTCAGAACGCCATCGGCGTGGGCATGGTTTGGTTTCCAGTGACGACAGTGATCGCCTTTCTGATCTTGCGTCATCAACTCGCCGCACGCCTGAGCACGGTTTACTTGCTGCTCTCGCTGCTGCTTGGCCTCGTCTACTTCCGCAGCGGCATCAACCCGACGCAGATCAACGCGATGCTGCAATTTTACGCCTCGAACCTCGCCATTCTGGGCATCTCCTGGGTGTTCGGGCACATGCGCAACCAATACTTGACGATGCGCACCATGGCTTACACCGACACCCTGACCGGATTGTTGAACCGTCGCGCCATGACTGACAACCTCGAGACGGCACATGCGAACACGGCCCCGTTTTGCCTGCTGCTGATCGACATTGACAATTTCAAGCGCGTCAATGACACCTTCGGACATCCGGTTGGCGATCAAGTCCTGCGCGAAATGGCCTTGACGCTCGAGAGTCACACACGAGGTTCCGACCAGATCGCCCGTTGGGGTGGCGAGGAATTCTTGATCCTGGCCCACGGCTCGAGTGTTTTACAGGCACAAGGACTCGCAGACCGGTTGCTCGAGGCGGTACGCAGCGCCAACATCGCCGGGCTGGGTCTAACTGTCAGCATCGGCATCAGTGAACGACGGGCGGGATCAACGCTCGAGACGGTGATCTCAATGGCGGACGTGGCGTTGTACCAGGCCAAAAATGCGGGACGAAACCGCACAGAAATTGCTACGGAAATCGCGCAGGACTAATCTCAAGATTACGGTTTTTCTGGCAAGATCTTGTACATGTAAACGGTGGTGTGCAGGCTGCCATCGCCACTGCGGGCGTAATTCGGAATCACTCCAGCCCTGATGAACCCCGCCTTTTCGTAGAGGCGTTCGCTCGGCTCGCCCTCTCGGGTATCCAAGACCAGCGTCGTGCGCCCCTCGCGTTCGGCCTCGAGTTCTACGGCCCGCATCAGTTGCGCCCCAATGCCCTGCGATTGCCGCGCCGGATGCACCATGACTTTCATGACCTCGGCACGGTGCAGGCCGTTGGAACGCCCGCACAAATCGAGTTGCGCCGTCGCAAGCAATTCTGGGCCAACCATTTCTGTGCCATCTCGAGCTACCAGCAGCACGCGCAATGAACCCTCGAGCGCCCGCACGACATCGAGCCAGTACGCGGTGGCCTCTTCGCTCGAGACGGGCGGCAAAAAGCCCACAGTCCCGCCAGCGTTGACCACATCCTGTAACAGCGCGGCGAGTTGCGGCACGAGGGCTCGAGCCTGGTTTGCGTCCAAACGTTCAATCAGCATGACCGGACCTTCGACTCACGGATGCTCGACTGGCTGATGATCGACTGACTGATGCTCGAGTTCATGGCTTCACCGTAAAGTCTGCGACGAAAATCTTCAAGCGGCAAAGAAAGCGGGCGCTCCGATTCGGAGCGCCCAAATAATGGTCATAGAGCAATTTTACTGTGCGTGTCTAAATCTCGAGCTTAATCGCGGATGCCCTGCATCACGCCACTGAACGCCACTTGACGCGGCAGACGAATCAAAATGTTCTCGCCCTGCTTGGTGCGAATGAAAAACGCTACGCCCTTATCGCCGCCGACCAGACTGCTCGGCTCGAGCCCATCGACATCGACACGGAAGAACATTGGGACTTCGATTTTCATTTCGCCACGTTCGAGCGGTTCATACCCCAGGTAATGACCCAAGAACATGTGGCTGTAATCCTGGCGGTAGTTCGGGCCGTAAATCACCATCACGCGACCTTCGCCGCTGCGGTACAAACTGATCGCTTCCCACAGGCTCGAGCGTGCCTCGTCGTCTGTCAGGCGTTCGATGCTGACGGCACGGGTTGAACCATAAAAACTTTCGGGCATATCGAAGAATTCGTAAAAGAATCCCTCTTTGCAGATCACCACTCGAGCGGCATCGTTCTCAAAACTGTGTCCACCGTGCGTGGCTCGGTTGCGCACGTGGTCTTTGAGGTAATCGCGGGCGAGGCCCCATCGGTCTTCGACCCGTTTTTCATTTGGGAAAATGAACGAGTCTTCAACGTTGATGTTGACCTCTAAATTCATGCTGGGCATGATCATGCTTGGGCTCCTTTACGACCGGGCGAATTCACAGAAGAAATTCCTCCTTTGAGAGATGGATTCGAGCCGGGTTTGATTCCGACATGAATCGCGGCGAGACCAGCGGACAGGACTTTAAATCGTGGTTCAAAACCAACTTCACGCATCAGGTTGGCGAGGATTTCAGGTTTGGGAAACGCGATCACACTCTCGGGCAGGTAGCGGTACGCCTCGGGCCGACCGGAGATCACGCCACCGACGAACGGCAGCACGTGACGAAAATACAGGCCGTAGGCTTGACCCAACAGGTTATCGGGCGGCGGTGGAAACTCGAGGATCACGCAACGACCAGCGGGCCGAAGCACGCGGTAAAACTCTTGCAGGCCGCGACGGAAATCGGCGAAGTTGCGAAAACCAAAGGCGCAGGAAAGTGAATCGAAACTCGAGTCGGCATACGGCAAATTGAGCGCGTCGCCCTCCTCGAAAGGAATCTCGAGGGTTTGCGTTTTGGCCTTCTGACGCGCAATCGCCAGCATCGCAGGCACGAAATCGCTGCCGATCACATTCGCTTCCGGGCTGAGTCGTTTGATCGTCAATGCAAAATCACCCGTGCCGGTCGCCACGTCCAAAACATCATGCGGAGCATTCGCCAGCACCTCTCGAGTGGCCGCCGTGCGCCAACCACGATCAACGCCCAACGACAGCACGCGATTGAGCAAATCGTAACGTCCAGCGATGCTGTCAAACATCGCTTGGACCTGTTCGGCCTTGTCTGGATTTTCGCCCACAGGCGGCGGTGGAGTATTGCTCACAAGCGAATGCTATCACGCAGTACTCTTACAACTTTCATAACAAGAATAGAACGTTCACCACGAAAAATCACGACTTTCTTGAACTGCGTATTTCTATTGTGATTTCTCCTTACAGACATTCATGCGTGCTGCTCGAGAGAACATCAGTCGAAAACCCCACAAACGGATCAACCCGGTGCAAAAAATCTCGTGATCAGCATCAAAAACCCAACCTAAAGTTGGTACGAAACTTTACTTTCATCAGGTTGGATGAAGGCCGTGAAGCTCGAGGTTCCAGCCACATTTGTTCCTCGATCCAAACCGGCTACCTTTCGTTTCATTTTCGCTTCTCATGGCACTGATACTTTACGGAAAGCCCTGAGAGGCCCTGCCGTGCGGTCATCAGTCCCTTTCGGTTAAAACTTGGTCATCTGGTTTTTCGTGTTGTTTCAGATTTCTCGTTCAGCACCGCAATTTTGGGCGAGCCAAGATTTTAACCTGAGTATTTCCGAAGAGGAACTACTTAAACTTCAAACTACCGCAGCGGAAAGAGGTGTCGTGAAAAACTTGATTTCAATTGGCAAGTTCTCGAAACTGACCGACCTATCGGTGCGAACCTTGCGCCTGTACGACGAACTTGACGTGCTCAAACCGGCGTTCATTGACCCGGACACCGGCTACCGGTCCTACCGACTCGATCAGGTTGGCACCGCGCACCGTATTCGCGCCATGCGTCAACTCGAGATGCCATTGCACGCGATTCGCGTCGTGATGGGCGAACCGGACCGTGCCCGTGATTACCTCGAGCGTCACCGTGGCGAACTGCGCGGCAAACTCGAGACCATGCAATCGAAACTGGATTTGTTGGACCGGGCGATCAGCGCACACGCCTGAAAAAAGCAGAGGAAAGATCAAAATAACAGCAGAGGAAAGTAAGCCCGGTGCTCGAGACGCATCGGGTTTTTACTTTTCTCTTTCCTCTCGCCCCTCTTCGCGGTAGCGTGCGGGCATGAGTGATCACAAC
>JAYURE010000340.1:0-4921 GCA_043756345.1 Deinococcales bacterium
CCCTGCTTGTTTGGCACTCGAGCCGTCCAAGTGCCACGGGCACCACGCAACGGCAAGCCGACGACCTCGCCATCGGCAACCAATTCACCCTCGAGTTTGACATTGCTCCAACCGCCACCACGCACCGTCACGGTGCTGCGACCAGAACCCGTCACGCCCGGAAAAAAGTATTTTAGTGCCAAACCCAATTTCGGCTCGAGTTGACCCGTGACATCCCAACGCGATTTGGGAATGTTGACATCGACATTCGCCGTGACTGGCCCCTCGAGTCCCAAACCCGTCAAGCGACCAATGACGTGACCGGTCGTGGTGTGCTTGACCGTGCCGGAGATTTGTGTGGCGACCAAATCCTTCAACGGCTCGACCACGCCACCCGAAATGATTCCCTCACCCGAAAACGATTCGCTCGAGATCGTGTACTTCGCCGCGAGCCGTCCGGCCTGAATGCCATCGAACCAGAACCGGGCGATTCGGGCATCCAGATCACCCTCGAGATCAACCTTGAACTTGCCATCCTCGGCGATCTTGTACTTGGCGTTGACCAGACCAGTACCATCTGGCGTGGAGAGCTTCGCCTTCAAGCTGCCCAACAAACCCTTGCCATCCTGACCGGACTCATCGTCAGGAGTCTGCTCGAGGATGACCGCGCTGACATTCGGAATGAACCAAGCGCGACCATCGAGCGAAACTCGAGAATCCTTGAGGTCCACCGCCTCGAGAATCACGTTGACCGGCGGAGCCTCACCGCCAGAAGCAGCACCCAACTTTGCTGGATCAATCGTGACGTTCGCACCCTCGAGCGAGACGCGCAAACGCACCTGACGCTGCAACAAGGCCCAAGGCGAATACGAGACTTTGACTTTTCCAGCCGAACCCGACACGCCAGGCAACGCCAACTTCAAATCCTCAGCCTCGAGCTGTCCATCAAGAAGATTGCCACGCACCTGCGCCAAATCCAGTTTGACGCCCGCAGACCGTGCAGCCTCGAGCGCCCGATCCAAAACGAACGGCGAGCCAGCAAGCAAATACAACACGCCTGGAAGCAAAGCAACCAGCGCGAAAATGACAAGAAAAATGGCGCGGCGGCGCGTCACAGCCTCAGTTTACGCTTTCAGGCATGAGAACAAACGCCCTGGGCACGCGAGAAGGGCGCACGAAAACTTGATGGTTCATCAACCTCGAGATGAGGAATTTTAGGCCGTGATTTCTTCGCCCGAATCCTCAAACGCGACATCCAAAACTGGAATGCGACGGTCCTCACGCGGATTCAACTCGGCACGCACAGCAGCGAGAACATCGCACCATTCCTGGTCGGTACGCACACCGGCTTCGACCGCTTCAATGGGGGCACGAAAATCGGTTCCCTCGAGAAAACGGCGTTTTGCTTCCGCTAAGTAATTTCCTTTTGCCATGTCTCCAGCATAACGCGAGAAAGGCAGAGAAATCGAAAGGAGATGAAAAATGCGTTCACCAAACATCAATCTTCATCCCAATAAATTCTCAGAGTGAATTCTCAGGGGTGAATTCTCAGGGGTGAATTCTCAAGATTCGATTGGCACGCCCGCATGTGCAAACTCGCATGGTCAAATGAGGCATGAACTCGAGCATCCCCGAAACCCCAGAAGTATCAGCAAAACCACGCCGCATGACTGCCTTGGTCCGAGGAACCGTCCAAGGTGTCGGCTACCGACGATTCGTGCAACGCCGTGCCACAGACCTCGGATTGACCGGCAGCGCCGAAAACCTTGATGGAGGAGACGTTGAAATCGTTGCTGAGGGCGCGACCGAAGAACTCGAGAACTTGCTGCACTGGCTCGAACGCGGACCCGCCCATGCGAAAGTCAGAAGTGTCGAAGTGCAATGGAGCGAAGCCACCGGGATGAGCGACTTTTACGTGTTCTGAAGGGATTGGCGAAGGGCGAAAGGCAAAGGGGGAAACCGGGTTACGGCTCGAGGAGGGTGATGTTGCCCTCGGCGGCACGGAACAGACGGTCATTCAAGGCTCGGCCCAGGCCAGAAGGCTCGAAACCATGCGTCAGGATCACGTTCACGCCAGCGCGGTCGAGCGCCCGCATTCCCTGAAACATTCGGGCGGCACAAGTCTCGAGCGAATCTCCAAGCGAGAATTTTTCGGCCTGAACATGCCCGAGGATTTTTAGGCTCGAGTCCGGCAAGAGCAGTCCGAGTTTGTCTGTTCTCAAATTTCCAGCCCGTTCTCGCAATGCTTCGAGCAAACTGGGACCAGTCGCACCCATCAAACACTCGAGTCTGGCTCGAGGTGAATAGTGCTTGAGGAGCATTCCGGGCGCGGGTGCATTCACGCCCTCGCTCACGACCGCTTCGCCAGGCAGCATCACCGGACCAATCACCGCCTCGAGCGATTCGAGCGACAGTCCACCCGGACGCAACAAGGTTGGCACGCTCGAGACCAAGGAAAGAACTGTGGATTCCACGCCGATTCGGGTTGGGCCAGCATCGAGCACCATGTCGATCCGACCACGCAAATCCTCGAGCACATCACCTGCACTGGTTGGACTTGGCCTCGAGAACAGGTTAGCGCTCGGCGCAGCAATCGGCGTGTCAGCCGCACGGATCAACTCGAGCGCCACAGAATGTTCTGGAACCCGAACCGCCACGCTTGGACCGTTCGCCGTGACCGCATTGGGAACCCGCTCGCGTTTCGGTAAGACCAGCGTCAACGGTCCAGGCCAGAATTCTCGCGCAAGTTTCGAGACGATTTCCTCGAGTTCCGGCGCGATGCTCGCCACACGTTCTATCTCACCCAGGCTCGAGAGGTGCAGGATCAATGGGTCAGAAGAAGGACGTTTTTTGGCGGCAAAAATCTTCTCCACCGCTGCCAAAGATAACCCATTCGCGCCCAACCCATAAACTGTCTCCGTTGGAAACGCGACGAGCCCACCCGCACGAATCACGCCCGCAGCCTCCGTGATCAACTCGAGGTCAGGACGGATTGGATCAAGCTCGAGCACTCGCGTCATCGCACCAACTTACCCCACACGGTAGGCTCGAGGCATGGGTATTTACGTGATCGACAAGCCGCTCGGCCTGACCAGTTTCGATGTGGTTGCCCGAGCGAAAAAGCGTTTGAACACTGGTAAGGTTGGACACACCGGCACGCTCGATCCACTGGCAACCGGTGTGCTGATTATTGCCAGCAACCAAAGCACGAAACTCGTGCAATTTCTCGAGAAGGACAGTAAGGACTATTTGGCCTTCGTCAGTTTCGGCGCGAGCACCCCCACGCTCGATGCTGAGGGACCAATCCTCGAGACGCAAGCCATTAATCGTGATGAACTCAAACCAAAAATTGAGGCGGTACTCGAGCAATACCGTGGGCCGCAAATGCAAATGCCACCGTCATACAGCGCGATTCATGTCAACGGCGAACGCGCTTATGATCTCGCTCGAAAAGGTCAAGAGGTTGTTCTGAACACTCGAGCCGTGACAGTTCACAAGTTGAAGGGTGATCTGATCCTCGAGTCGATGCAAGAATTTCATAGATGCGAGTTTCGACCTTACAAGCAAGAAGACGGTTCAACCGAATGGAAACTCGCACCGAACGGATACACATTCGATCTGGCTGAACCGCTCGGAGAATTCCCAACCCTGATGCTCAACGTCAGCGTCTCGAGTGGCACGTACATTCGATCTTTGGCCCGAGACATTGGCCTCGCGCTCGGCGTTCCCGCGCACCTGTCTGGCCTTGTGCGAACCCGAGTCGGAAAGTTCAAACTCGAGGATGCTAAAAAAATCGAAACCCTCGAGCCGAACCCAAGCATTCCTGATCTGGACGCGCTCGATCTACCAATTCTCGAGTTGAGTCCGTTCGATGCCAAACGCATCCGAGACGGAAAACTTCACACCTCGAGCCATGTTGGATTGCTCGTTGCAACCTGCGAAGGTGAACTCGTTGCTGTACTCGAGGGCGACGGGCAAAACCTGAAAGTTCGTCGGGCCTGGGCTGCCGAGCAATAGAAACTCGAGCGGCTTTCTGTTGTACCCCCTGCGAAGTAGGGGGGTGGTTCGAGCTTGCTCGAACCGGGGGGTCGTACATCGCGTTCACATCGCGCTTGACCCCCGCCGCATTCGCGGCTACCCCCCTCTTGCCCCAAAAACGGCACCTGGCGGGCCTGGGGCGCTACTTCGCAGGGGGTGACTTTTACAGGCCAGCTTCAAACGCGGTCACAGCGCCATCCAAACGCTCGAGCGCCCAATCCCATTCGTCTTTGGTCATCGTCAACGGTGGCGTGACCATCGAGCAATTGAACTTGCCGAAGCTGTACATTTCGCGCTTCTTCAACTCGCCGTAAAACTGTGTCATCACACCTGGGCCTGCACCGTGCCACGGCACGAGAGGTTCCCGTGTGTCCTTGTCCTTGACCCACTCAAGCGCCCAGAATGCACCAATGCCTCGAGCCTCGCCGATGTGGTTGTGACGCGATTGCAATTCGGACAGACCGCTCGAGAGCCAGCCTTCGATTTTTTTGGCGTTATCGAAAATGCCCTCTTCCTGGTAAACCTGGACCGCCGCCAAGCCCGCCGCGACGCACAACGGATGTCCGGCATACGTGTGACCGACAGGAATGGGTTTGGCATCGAAATGTTGCGCCAAATGCTCGGGAAGCATCATGCCGCCGAGAGGAATGTAGGCGCTGGTGACACCCTTGGCAAAAGTGATGATGTCCGGTAAGACACCGAACGTGATCGAGGCGAATGCCGTGCCGGTCCGACCAAAACCGGTCATGACCTCATCAAAAATCAGCAAAATGCCGTGATTGTCGCAAATCTGCCGCAGGCCCTTCAAGTACCCTTCGGGGTAGACGATCACGCCGTTGCTGCCGACGACCGGCTCGAGGATGATCGCGGCGACCGATTTGCCGTTCTCGAACAAGAGTGTCCG
>JAYURE010000341.1:0-1820 GCA_043756345.1 Deinococcales bacterium
GCGGGCATGGCCAGAGATTTCTTCAAGCGCGTGCTGTCGCTCGATTACGATGATGTGTTTGTTTCCGATGCCACCACGCTCGAGGAGTTCGGGGATTTCGCCATGATCACCAAACGCATCGAGACATGTTACGGTGTCGTGGTCAGCGAGATTCTGCCCAACGCGGGATTGGAATGTCCGCTTTGGCAGGTGCTCGAAGCAATCCGAAAGAATCAGTAAAAAGTGGAAAGTGAAAGGGTAAAAAGTAAAACCTTGAGCTTTGTTTTTCACTTTCCACTTTGCACTTTCCACTCGTCCTTCTCTCTCGCCCCTCAGGAGATTCCATGAAAATTGCACAGAACACCGTTGTGACCCTCGATTATATTCTTCGTGTTGAAGCTTCCGTGGTTGAAACGACCGAGGGTGACGAACCGATGACGTACTTGCACGGACACGAGAACATCGTACCGGGCCTCGAGAAGGCCTTGGCCGGGCTGGTCGTCGGTGACACCAAGCGCGTCTTGGTGCAACCCAAGGATGGGTACGGCGAGTACGACGAGGACGGCGTGCAAAACCTGGCGAAAACCAATTTCGAGGAGCCGCTCGAGGTTGCAGGCACGTACTTCGGTGAGACCGAGGATGGCGAACCGATCTCGTTTTCGGTGCTCGAGGAAACCGATTCGGAATACGTGGTGGATTTCAACCATGCGTTGGCCGGTGAAACCCTCGAGTTTGAGGTCACGGTGCGTGACATTCGTGAGGCGACGAAATCCGAACTCGAGCATGGTCACGTGCATGGCGGCGAGGGGCACGAGCACGTGAATTAAAGCCAGCTTGTTCTTAATGTTCAGGCCATCCCGTTTGGGGTGGCTTTTTCTTGGTGTTTTCAGATTTTGGTCTCGAGTTGAAAACGATGGTTTTGGTGATGGCCTGGGGCGACCCAATACAAATCCAATACAACCATGTTAAATAATGAGCATCAAGTTGCATCTGTCGGAGCGCAACACCGGCCTTCATGTCCCAACAAAACGCAACTCGAGTTCAGCATCAGGAAGGAGTTCAGCATCACCGCACACCATCGTGCAGCTTGACATCACCGTTTCCACCCGTGGGAGGTCCACAGATGAACACCCGAATAATTCTCGCCTCACTTCTGACAGCGGCAATGCTTGCCGCCTGCTCGAGCCCAACCGTTTTGAACCCTGAGGACTTGGGTGCGCAACCAACCCTCGAAGAATTGAACAGCGACAACGACTCAAGCCTCGAGCTTGCTGGTAAACCTGCTGGTCTTGGAAATTTGCTGGTTCGCAAAATTTACGATGTCAACCAAAACGGCAAATTTGACGCTGGCGATCAGGGTGTGCCCGACTGGGGCGTGCGCATCGTCAGCGTGGACGAGAACGGCAACCCAGACGATGCCGCCGATGTTCAAGTCACACCGTGGGGGTCCGGGCGTTGGCGCGGCGTGAATCTGAAAGTGCCATATGGTCGCTACAAAATCGAGGAACTCGAGCCGAGCGCCACGCAAGTTCAAGGCACAGCTTGGAAGGTGACCGGCAAACCCAGCAGGATCGTCAATGTCACCCGCTCCAATCCGGTTCGGGCCATCGAATTTGCCGGTGTCTGCCTCGAAAATGGTGCAGTCGTTAAATTCCCAAAAATTGCAGATTTCGCAAACTGGAAATGCCGTGCCACGTTCGATCTCTTGCCACGAATCGGCAGCTTCACTGCAACGCCAGATGAAATTCAAACTGGTGGCTCGAGCGCACTGAAATGGAACGTTCTGGATTACTCCAAGCTCGAGATCACACCGACAGTTGGGGTGGTCAAGGGCTTTACCG
>JAYURE010000342.1:0-1820 GCA_043756345.1 Deinococcales bacterium
CGGTCGTCCCAGTTGGCGACGGGTTTGAAATCTTTGGGCAAACCTTGCAATGGCGCGAGTGGTGAACCGTCCAGATCGCATTGACGAATCTTGATCGGAATGACTCGCGCCTCATCTGCGTTATGGCGCTCGATGGCGCGTTTGAGTTCGGTGTCGTAACAGAAATCGGACGCGAGAAAATCGGCGCTGACCAGAAAAAGAATGATGTGCGCCCGCTCGAGTTCATCGAGGATGCCAGGCCGCCATTCCGTGCCGGGGATCAGTTTGCGGTCATTCCAACTGCTGATCGTGCCTTGGCGTTCCATCAGTTTCAGGTGCGTTTCGAGTTGGTCTTTGAAGGCTTCGTCTTTGTGGGCGTAACTGAGGAACACGCGCATTTCGTCACCCCGGAATTCTCGAGCGTTGCGGTCGGTGCTGCGTTTGGTTTGACCTGGGAGTTCGACACCGTTAGGACCATAGAGCAAATCACGAATGTTGAAGCGCACAATCCGGCCATCCACCGACTTTGGAAAGACCGTTTCGCCTTCACTCTCGAAGTCACGCACCTCTTCGTAGTCGAGTCGAGCCGTCGGGTGCGACGCTGGACGAATCCAAGGTGTGACCTTCAACTCTTTGAACGGACGGTGGATGTCCTCAAAGTACGCCCGAATCAACGCCAGCAATTCGGCGCGACGTTCGGTTTTGCCACGCACGCGAACCACAACCAGGCGTTCCTCGGTGTCGCCACGCACCAATGCTTGCGCCCCGTCACGCTCGAGGATCACGCCGGTACGCCAGCGACCCGTGTTGCGGCTCATGGCGCGAGATTTGACGATGAACCGGGGCAGCAGGCCCTCAAGGTAAATGTCGTACTGGTACTCGAAGTTCAGGCAGTGCTCGGGTTGGTATTTGCTGGTGTCGTCGGGCTCGTTGACCTCAAGCAGTTGCGGGATCAGGTATTCGTTTTCGCTCGCCTCGAAACACAACTCGAATTTCTTCATCAGCGCGAGGATGAACGGGTCTTTGTCTTTCGGGTAACGGTTGCGGTCCAGGATGCCGTCTAGATCGTCTTCGTAGAGTTCGCCAAACTTTTCAGCCACTTTGGGTGAGGTGATGATCGTGTAAATGCCATCGGTCAACCAGTGTGGGTTGAGCACGTGGTTGTCAGAGAGCCGTGCATCGTTTTGAAAATGCACAATGGTTCCAAGCAGGCGCAAAATTCGTGCCAGCGTGTCCTGTTTGTCACCGTCTGGTTCGTCCAAGCTAGCGCAAATCTCGCGGAATTTCTCCATACTGATGAAGTTTTCTTTCATCTCACCCAAACGCTGTTTGATCTCGAACCATTGCTCCGGGAAGGCATAATTGATCTGTTCGAGCTTCGCGGCATCCACCCCGATTCGACTTTTTAGTTCTTCGATTCCGAATGTTCCTCCAACGGTTTTTGGGTCGCATTCAGTCTCGAGGAACACCGTGATCTGCGGGTAGCGATCTTTTAATCCTTTTTTATTGACCGGGACTGGATCGGTGCGGGATTTGTTCAAGACCACGATCACTGGGGAATTTCGTCCAAAGCTTTCGACCAATTTCAACCAGTAATGCGCGTCGCGTTCGGCCTCGTCGGTGCGGCCTGAAAGTACCAGCACGTACACACAGTCTTCGGTCAGGAAGAACTGATGTGTGGCGTGCAGGATGTCTTGCCCGCCAAAATCCCAGGTGTTCAGTTGAACCGTCCGATCATCCGCCAGCGTGCAGTTGTACGGTTCGATGCTGATGCCGTGCGTAGTTTTTTCATCATTGCGAAACGGCAACCCGCGCAGACTGCGAATCAAGGATGTTTTGCC
>JAYURE010000343.1:0-1819 GCA_043756345.1 Deinococcales bacterium
GTTCAAAAGCTTATTGCCTGCTGTGAACATCAGTGCGCACAACGGCAGCAGAAGTGCAATGGGCGCAAATGCCAAGCTGATGGTCGGTTCGAAGCTGAAGGCTTTTTTGAAAGGAACTGAGCGGCTTAAACCTCTTGTCAGGGCGAACTGCAAGTCTGCACTTTTTTGAGAGGCTCGAGCTTGCAAATGGTTCGCTTCCGAGACCACTTCCGAGACCATCGGTGGAGTCATTGGTTGTTCAAGCCATGAGCCGTATTGCGCGGGCCTGCGTTGCTTGACTTGAGGTTGATGTGCTTGCGTTTCATGCTTGCCTCCGATCTCAATTCAGGTGATAATGAAGTAGTGCAACCGACATTCCTAAGATCGAAGTTATCAACCGAAGCTGAATTGGCACTGCTCAGCAACTGAGTTCTGGCTGAGTATCGACTGGCCCAGAATCGACTGGCCCAGAATCAACGGGCACAGAATCAACGGGCACAGAATCGAGACATTGAAGCTCGCGTCAAACAATTTGATTCGTTACAGCGAGGCAAGGTTCAACCCGAAGACACAAAAACTCTTTACAAAAATCCCTCTACAAAAATCCGTGTGATTCGTTCAGATCGGGTTGCAAAACAAATGATTCCAACGTTGCTCGAGTTGCGGGCAAGATCCGGCTGTCAGAGGTGCACTTCGTTTCGTAACCGAGGGCGTTAAAAAAGTAAATCAGGTTTTTTGCGCTGGCCTGCACAAATCCATTCCGCACCGTCTTGGCCTCGAGCACCCCGATTGCGGCACCAGACAGGAAATGCACCACCAAATCACCAGGGGCCAATTGTGCCGTCCAATCGTACAGTCCAGCACCGTTCGCATCGGCCATCGCCTCAAAGCTTGGAAAGAAGGTGTCGTGCAAAGTGGCATCTGAGCCCAGCCGCAGTGGTGTGCTTGCGGGTCGCATTTCAACACACGGCAATTCTGGCCTGTGTAACTCAGGACCGTGTAACTCAGGACCGTGTAACTCAGGACTGTGCGCTGCGATAGATTCACAAATGCCATTGTGGTGTTCGAAAGAGCAAACGCATGAAACTGCGGTTGCTCTTTTTGATGTCAACCGCTCGAGCCGCAAGTCATTGAATCGTTCTGTCGGCCAGACAAATCGAGGGCTGCCCAAACGCCACGGGCAATGCTGACAGGGGAGTTCTGGGATGAGGTCGTGCATTTGCGCGGATCTCCGAATTCCTCGAGCCATAGCGTTGCGTTTTGCGTCAAGGTTGCTTGATTGTGCGGATCGGTCTGGGTTGTTGACCTATCGATGCACCCAGTAAAAAGTCAGGGCCGTCAGATTAAACAGGCTCGAGTTCTTCGTTCCGACCACGTTGCGCGAGGCGCACCAGCACGATCCCAAACTCGAACAGAACCCACAACGGTACGGCCATGAATGCCAGGTTGACTGGATCGACGGTGGGTGTGATCACCGCACTGACCGTGATGATTGCCATGATCGCGTGACGGCGATAGGCGCTCAGGAAGCTGGCGGTCATCAGGCCGAATCGTCCGAGCAGGTACATCACCATTGGCAATTCGAAGACCAAACCGAAGACTATAAGATACAGGGAAATTGAAAGGATGTACGCAGGCAACGGGATCTGATTGGTGATGTCGGCGAACGGTCCAAAGCCGAGCAGAAATGGAATCGCGTAGGGCAAGACCACAAGGTAGGCGAAGGCCACGCCGACGGCAAACATCACCCCGAGGAAAATCACGAACGGTGATCCAAAACGCCGTTCGGAACGTGTCAGGGCCGGTGCGATGTATGACCAGAGTTGCCAAACGATTCCCG
>JAYURE010000344.1:0-1818 GCA_043756345.1 Deinococcales bacterium
AGAACTCACGACTCAGAACTTTTTCTCGGAGGCAAAACATGAAAGTACTCGTCACAGGTGCAACCGGCTACGTCGGTTTTTACGTGGTCAAAGAATTGCTCGAGGCTGGGCATCACGTCGTCGGTTTGGCCCGATCCATCAACGGTTCCAAAACCGCTTCTGGTTTCGGCTTGGGCCTGAATTCTGGAGCCAGTTACCAAGTCGGAGATGTTGCCACCGGCAAGGGTGTCAGCGAAGCCATGACCGGTGTCGATGCCGTGATTCACCTGGTCGGCATCATCTCCGAAAAAGGTTTGCAAACCTTCGAGAAAATCCATGTCGAAGGCACCCGCAACGTGCTCGAGGCGGCCAAAAAAGCGGGCGTCAAACGCTTCGTGCAGATGAGTGCGCTCGGTGCTGGCCCAACCGCCGTCAGCGGGTACTCCTCGAGCAAATACCGCGCCGAAGAACTCGTGCGGGCCAGCGGTCTCGCCTGGACGATCATGCGACCCAGCCTGATCTTCGGCAAAGGTGACGACTTCTTTGGTCGAGTTCTGAAAAACCTGGTCTCGCAAGCCCCAGTCGTGCCACAAATCGGTGACGGCAGCTTCCCATTCCGACCCATCTGGGCCGGAGATGTTGCTCGAGCCTTCGCCCAAAGCCTCGAGAAAGCCCCAAGCATCTCGCAAACCTTCGATCTGGTCGGTCCGAAACAATTCAGTTTCAAAGAACTCCTCGACCTCGAGATGAACGCCCTCGGCTTCAAAAAACCCAAGATTCCCGTACCGGTCGCCATCATGGACATCATGGTGCCCCTGATGAACCTCGTGCCCGCGATTGCGCCAATCACCAAAGACCAATACGCAATGCTCAAAGCGGGCAACAGCGCCGATCCCGCCCCAATGAACGCGATGTTCAACCTCGAGATGCGCGAACTCGAACGCGAACTGCCGGTGATTCTCGGAAAAAGTGCTGCGACGGCAGCAACGGCTCGGGCGTAAAAGCAGGTGAAAAGTGCAAAGTGGAAGGTGGAAAGAAAAATCAGGCTCGAGCGACTTGACACTTTTCACTTTCCACTCGCCCTGGTGTGATCAAATCCCACGAACCACAAGGCTTTGACTGCTACAGTGCATTATCGTGACGCAAGCTTCCGCGCCCAGCATTCCTGGTTACACCATTCAACACAAACTCGGCACGGGCCGAATGGCGGTCGTGTACTTGGCGACCGACTCGAAAAAGCGTCAAATCGCCCTGAAAATTCCGAAACCAGAAACGCTGCAAGACCCAACGCTTGCCAAAATGTTCGCCAATGAAATCGCGCTCTCACGCGGCCTCGAGCATCCACGCATCGTCTCGTGTTACGACGGAATCGCCACCGGAGCGAACGCGCATTTGGCGATGCGGTATATTCAAGGCAATCCGCTCGATCAACTTGACCTGGGACCAGAGGCAGCCCTGAAAATGCTGGCCGATGTCGCCAGCGCCCTCGAGTACATTCATGGGCGCAAGATCGTGCATCAGGATGTCAAACCCGGCAATATTTTCGTATCGGTCGGGCATGGTTACTTGGCGGATTTCGGAGCGGCAATCAATGAAACCCATCCTGGTCAAGCGGCAGGTAGCCCGTTTTACATGGCCCCAGAGTTGTACACCGGTGAGCATGGCACCTCAAAAAGTGATGTCTACTCGTTCGGGATTCTGGCCTACGAGCAATTGACGATGATGCGCCCAATCGTTGGCGAATCTTACGAGCAATTGCAGGCCGCACACCTGGCTCGAGTTCCCGCCCCGATTCGCAGCGTCAACCCAGAGATTCCCAAAGCGCTGGCCAGCCTGATT
>JAYURE010000345.1:0-1817 GCA_043756345.1 Deinococcales bacterium
CCAAAGGCGTACCTCATCGAGCGAGCCGCCGAAACCGGGATTGAGACCGTCCGCACCGAGCCTCAGCGGGGCAGAATTCGTCACTTGGTCTTGGAACGAAAAAACGTCGCTGGCGCTGGCGACCGAAACGCCATCCACGTAAAGACTCAGCGTTTGAGTGCCCACACCCGTCTGACGCTTGAGCGCAAAGTGATGCCAGGCGTTGTCGTTGAGCGGTTGACTCAGGCTCGAGACGACCGAGGTTTCGCGGCAATTCGCCGCATCGGGATCGGCGGTGCACAATGCCCCGCCGAGTTGACCGTTTTGCACGAACAGGCGAAACGGCAACGGATCGACGATGGAGCTTTGTTTGTTCAACAGACTGTAACGTTTACCGTCGGTGGTGGTCAGGGTTGTAGGCAACTTGGCCCACATCTCGAGCGTGTAATCTCCCTTCAGGGCGTTCAGGCTGGCATCCGGGGTCATGCTCACGCTGGCGCTTTGGTTGCCGAAATTCAGGACGTTAGCGAAACTCGGATTGAGCAGAACGCTCAGGGTTTGAATCCCGTCCGACGGGTCAGAGGTCAACGCCACGTCCAACCTGCCGTCGTTGTTGAAATCGCTACCGACAACCCCGTAAACGAAACCGATGGGCAACGAAACGAGCGTGTTGGATTTAAACGTTCCGTCACCTTTTCCCAACAGCAGGTTGAAGCCTCGAGCATCACCGGCAGAACCTGTAACCAGGTCGAGGTTGCCATCGCCATTGAAATCCCCGGCCTGCATCTGTTTGTGAACGACCAGTTGATTGGCATAATTCACGCCAGACAGTGCCGCGAAGCTGCCGTCGCCGCGTCCGATCAGCACGGTCAGGATGTTGGCGGTGATGCCTCCGGTGATCAGGTCGAGTTTGCCATCGTTGTTGAAATCGCCCGAGACGAGTGTGGCAGTGTCGTTGTTGACCGTGAAATCCTTGGGCGCTGCCAAACGGCCCTTGCCGATGCCCAGCAGCACCGCCACCTTCTTGGCCCCGGCTGTGGGTCCGATGCCCACGGCGGCATCAAGCACGCCGTCACCATTCCAGTCGCCCAGCACAAGGTTCGGTCCGAGGTTGACGCCCGCACTGGTCAGGTACGAATCGAGCAGCGCAAACGTCGCATCGCCCTGCCCGATCCAGACTTCCACCCGTGTGGCACTGTTCCCACCTTCGGCCACCGAGAGCACCAGGTCGATCAGGCCATCGCCGTTCATGTCGCCGCTGACCACGGCGTTACAAAAGAGGTCGGAGTACGCGACCTTGTTGCTGAACGTACCGTCGCCGTTCCCGGTCAGGATCTGCAAGTTGCGAAAGGTGCTGCTTGCCAAATCCAGAATACCGTCACCATTGAAATCGCCAACCGTGACCATCTTATTGACGCTGCTCATGGCGGCCAGGGGCGTGAAACTTCCATCTCCGACGCCCAGAAGCACTTGCGCGTTGATGCTGTTGGTCAGCAACAAGTCGAGGTTCCCATCGCGGTTGAAATCCGCACTGAGCGCCACGAATCCGGCACTCGTCAGGGCGGTGGCACTGTCCCGACTGCTCGAGAATGCCGGAACGCTCGGGGTGTTTTGCGCCCGCAGCCGGAAGGTGTTGGGTTGGCACAACCAGCCTGGGGCTTGGATCGCATTGACATCGACCACCTCGCCGGGAAGCAGCGGACTCGAGGGTGTCACGGTCACGGTCGAGCCAACAGTTCGGTAGGTCGCGGGCAGGAATCCGCGCCACGGGCTGATCAGTTGTACGGTCTGGACGTTCGCTCCGGTGCTTGAGGGGGCCGGATTGATTCCCAACGTGA
>JAYURE010000346.1:0-1817 GCA_043756345.1 Deinococcales bacterium
GCCAGGTGTGTCATGGGCACGTCCCAAGGGTCGCTCGGCAGGTGATCCACCACCAACGCCTCTCGAGTCACACCAACACGCAGCACGTCAGGTCCAAGCAAGGCCAGCAGGCGGTCATAGTAGCCACGTCCAAATCCGAGGCGCGAACCTCGAGTATCAAATACAAGTCCAGGGACGAGCACGACATCGACACTTGCAAACGGCACGCTGGGCGCATCCTCTGGTGGCTCGAGCATGCCCCAACGGTTGCGCACAGTGGCAAGCGCGTATTCGTGCAAACTCAGGCTGACCCCAGGTTGAACTCGAGTCGTAAGCCAAGTCAATTCCGGCAGGTCTGACACCAACGAGCCGAGCCGAATCTCATCCGGCAGCGCCCTGTAAGCCAACACGACGATTGCTCGTCCAGTCTCGAGGCTGAGGCCATTCAAGAAACGCTCGAGGTGCAAGCAGACCCGTTCTGAGACATCTGGCAGTTTGGCCCGCATGGTTTTGGCCCAGTAGCGCCATTCGGTTTTGTCCGCATTTGGTCCTGGCGTCATGTCAACCTCAATCTCGAGCTTAACGAAACCGGTCTGTGTCGCGCAGATGCGACTGAAAATCGATATTCGGCCTGAACTCCCCGCTTAAACCATGCAAAAAGTACAACCATGGCTTGCCCGTCGGCGAGGTTCGTTGCGGATTGAGAACCGCCTCGAGCGCCGCCTCGCCGGGATTGTTGATCGGACCAATCGGCAAACCCTGCCGCGTGTAGGTGTTGTACGGCGTGTCCTTCTTGAAATCCCCGTCCGGTCTCGAGAGTTCCGGCAGCTTCTTGCCCAAGCCGTAAGCCACCGTCGGGTCGGAACCGAGCGCAATGCCAACCTCGAGCCGATTGAGAAACACGCCCGCAATCACCGGCATTTCGCCGGTGTTGCCAGCCTCGGCCTGCACAAGACTCGCCAGCGTAACCCATTGCAAAACGTTCAATTTCAGAGACTGCATTTTCTCGAGGTTCGCTGGGCTGGCCTCCTGTTCAAAACGCGAAAGCATGAACTTGGTAATCTTCTCTGGCGAATCATCCGGGCGAAACTCGTAGGTCGCCGGGAAGATGAATCCCTCCAAGTTCTTCGCGGATTTTGCAGCCTCGAGCAGACTGACATTGGCAAACAAACGCCCATATTCAGATTTCGAGCCAAACTTGCCCGCCTCGAGCCGTTCGGCGATATCCACGATCCGCAAACCCTCAGGAATCGTGATTTTGACCACCCGAATTCGACCACCCTTCTCGAGCGCCTTGCCAATCTCGGCGGCCGAAAGAGTCCCATCCAGGTCGTACAAGCCTTCCTTGATCTCGCGCCCACCACCAGACAAGCGCAAGGCCAGTCGAAACGCATCGCTCGAACGCACCAACTGCAAACGTTCGAGTTCTGAGGCAATCGCACTAACACTCATGCCGGGTTTGACCTCGAGTGTCGCTTTTGGCGCACCGGTCGGCGAGATCAGGTTTTGCACGTAAAGGAAGGCTCCGCCCGTTAGGACCAGCAACGCGACGAGAACACCAATCAGGATTTGAAGCAGTTTCATTCTCGAGCAGTCTACCCGCTCGAGCGAGCCAGGAAAAGCTCCACAAGAAAAGCGGGTGCAACCGTGAAATAGGACTTCCGGGTTCTCGAGCATAGATCAGTGAAAAGTGGAAGGTGGAAAGTGCGTCAGACTCGAGGTTTTTCTTTCCACTTTGAACTTCTTGAATCTCAATCTGCGGCTGTACCCAAGGATAACTGGTCTCGAGTCTTGACAAGTCGTAGACTCGAGTCATGATCACCGCGATTGTTTTGGTC
>JAYURE010000347.1:0-14670 GCA_043756345.1 Deinococcales bacterium
GGACTTGGGATGAAATAACTTCCCGATTTCCAAAGCAACGACGCGCATCACGGCCCGGTTTCTCAAAATCGAACAGGGAAGTTATTTCATCCTGGATACACTGTAAAACGCGATGGCCCGCTCGAGGTTGAAAACTGGAATCTCGAAGTACGTCACAGGGTTGTTCATGTTCACCTCAGGTTTTTCCCCGCAGTGTTTTCAGGCCGATCAGACCACAATGCATGGTGGAAGAAAGTGTCATTCGTTTCCAGTGCTCGAGTGTGATTTGAATGGTTCTCAAAGCGGCTGGGCTTCCTGTCTTGAACACCCAAGCCATGCGATGATGCTCGAGTGAGCACCCCAAAAAGACTGGTGATTGGCATGACTGGTGCGAGCGGCGCACCTTATGCGCTTGACTTGCTGCAAACCCTGGCAGGATTGCCAATCGAAACGCACCTGGTCATTTCTGATGGCGCGAGTCGGGTTCTGGCGAGCGAAATGAACCTGCCAAAATCTGCGCTCGAGCAACACGCGACCGTGGTTCATGATGACCGTGATGTTGGCGCGAGCATCGCCTCGGGATCGTTCGTGACCCTCGGCATGGTCGTGATTCCTTGCTCGAGCAGCACGCTTTCAAAAATTGCGGTCGGTTTGGGCGACACACTGACGACTCGGGCCGCGCATGTTCACCTCAAAGAACGCCGTCCGCTGGTGCTCGTGCCTCGAGAAGCGCCATACTCCAGACCGATGCTCGAGGCGATGCTCAAAGCCTTCGATGCGGGCGCTCGAATCCTGCCCGCGAGTCCGGGCTTTTATCACGCGCCAAAAGACATTTCAGACCTGCTTGGCTTTGTGACCGCTCGAGTCCTGGATCAATTCGGCATTGAGAACACGCGGGCGAAACGTTGGAAGGACACGCCCGCACTCGAGGATGCGGAATAAAAAGCAGTGAAAAGTGCCAAGTGTAAGGTGAAAAGAGAAGGCTCGAGGCTTGTTGTTCTGCGTTTGACTCTTCCTTTTCACTTTCTTGCTCACAAGACAGCACCTGTCTTGACCCTACAGCAGCACCTTCTTGATCCTAACCATGCACCTTGCGGGCAGGATCGCTTCGGGCTTTGGTCGCTTACGGGCTGTTCGCGCTTGAACTTTCCACTTTGAACTTTGCCCCTCTACGCTTTTTGGCGCTGTCCGCCCTGACACACCCGGGATAGACTCGAGGAATGCAGTCTGTGGTTCCAATCCCAAAAAGACCCGGTTTGACGCTCGAGATCATTAGGCTCGCCGCGCCGATTGTCGGCATGAACCTGTCGATTGCTTTGCTGGGCTTCACCGACACGTTGTTCATGGGGCGCATTTCGACCACGGCGGTCGCGGCGGTCGGACTGGGTGGGTTGGTGTTTTTCACGCTGGTCCTGTTGGCCCGAGGCACGGTCAATGGGATTGTGCCGTTCGCTTCGCAGGCGTTCGGGGCGAAAGATTTCAAAGCGGTCGCTCGAGCTTTGCAGCATTTCTTGTGGTTGGCATTGATTTCGTGCTTGGCGATCCCATTGTTCTGGTTGGCCTTTCCGTTCATTTTCGCGTTGGCCGGAGCCGAGGCCGCCGTGACCGCCACCGCGCTCGAGTTTGTCAACATTCGCCTGTTTGAAATTCCGTTCGTGCTGGTGACAACCGTGCTGATCGGATTTCTGACCAGTCTGGGTGATTCCCGGCGACCGATGCTGCTGATGTGGGCGCAAGTCTTGCTGAACATCGTTTTCAATTGGGTGCTGGTCTTGGGCAATCTGGGATTTCCGGCGTTGGGCGTGCGTGGCAGCGCCATCGCCACCGTGTCCGCCACGGCGATTGGTGCGGTACTGGCCGTCTGGGTGGTTTTCTCGAGGCGCAAAGCCCTGGGTTTAAACCTCGAGTGGGACGTGCCGAAAGTTGGTGATTTGCTGGCGATCTTGCGTGTCGGAGCACCGCTCGGGGTGATGGAATTCGTCGAGGTCGGTGCGTTCACGGCGTTTCTGGCCCTGACCGGACGGCTCGGCACGGCAGAACTGGCGGCAACACAGGTGGCGAATCAAATCAGTGCGCTCGCGTTCATGCCCGGATTTGGATTCTCCGTTGCAGCCTCTAGCCTGGTGGGGCGGTTTATCGGCGCGAAGGACATTCCGACTGCGACCCGAGCCGGGTATCAGGCCGTCTGGTTGTGCGTTGCCTGGATGGGCGTGGTCGGCGTGGGCTTCTGGGTCTTCGCCGAACCGATGATGCGGTTGTTCAGCAGCGATACCAACGTGGTTGCACTCGGCTCGAGCGTGCTGAAACTGATGGCGATCTACCAGGTCTTCGACGCGGCCAACATCGTTTTCCGCGCCGCGCTCGCCGGGGCGGGCGACACGCGCTTCACGGCGGTCGTGACGGTCATCTCATCTTGGACTTTGATGCTCGGTGGTGGTTGGTTGCTGGCGTTCGTTTTCAAATGGGGCTTGCTCGGCGCGTGGGGCGGGCCATTCATTTACTTGACGCTGCTCTCGTTCGTGTACGGTTTGCGTTGGCGCAGCGGCATCTGGACCACCAAAGCCCTTTTGAACAATCCGGCTTGAGCCTCGAGCCTGGCTTTCACTTTCTTGCTCACAAGACAGCACCTTCTTGACTCCAAAGCGGCACCTAACGGGCCTGAGTCGCTAGCGGGCTGTTCGCGCTTGAACTTTCCACTTTCCACTTTCCACTTTCGACCCTGCTTTTTCCCCGTTTGGGCCTCGAGCCTGCCCTGCGGTAAGCTCTGGTCCGCATGAGTTTAGCCGTGAAAAAACCTGAACAATCGCTGGCCGTTGGAGTGCGCAACCGATTTTGGCGCACCACCCTGATCGCTTACGCCTTTTTGCTGCCGGTGCTGATCTTCAAAGTCGTCTTCACCTTCTGGCCGATCCTCTTTGGCACCTACCTGGCCTTCAACGAGGTCAAAGAGATTCGAGGTTTGAAACTCGAGTGGGTTGGCATGAGAAACTTTGCTGAACTCTTCGGCCTGGGCGAGTTTACGGTTCGAGGTCCAGACAGAAATTTCTGGTACGGTCTGACGAACTCGTTGCGTTACATCCTGGTCGTGCCAGTGATTCAATTTTGTTCGATTGGTTTGGCGATGCTGGTCAACCGGCAGATTCCCGGCATCGCTTTTTTTCGCACCGCTTTTTACGTACCTGTTGTGACGAGTTTCGCGGTGGTTGGCCTGATCTGGGGCTGGATGTATAACCAGTTCGGGCCAGTCAATTTTATTCTGACGCGCCTTGGATTGATGGACCCGAACAACCCGACGAATGTCCTAAACAACCCAAACCTCGCGCTTTGGGCAATCATGTTTGTGACACTGTGGAAAGGCATCGGTTATTACATGGTGCTGTACCTCGCGGGATTGCAATCCATCGACCGTTCGCTCGAGGAGGCCGCCGTGGTTGACGGTGCGAACCGCTGGCATGTTTTCCAGTATGTGACCTTTCCGGGCTTGCGACCAACGATCCTGATTTGCAGTTTGCTGTCCACGATCAGCGCGATCAAAGTCTTCGAGGAAATTTACGTCATGACCTCCGGTGGACCGGCAGGCAGCACCTACACCGCGATGTTTTTCGTCTACTCCAAATCCTTCGGTGATTTCCGATTTGGGTACGCCGCCGCCGCCGGACTGGTGATCGCGGTCGTCAGTTTGCTGTTCAGCATCGTCAATTTTCGCCTGACTCGAGGGAACCAAGCCACATGACCAACATGACCGATCTGGAATTGATCACGCAAAATCGAAATCGCAAACGCAACCGTGACCGCACCACGAACACGATTGTTTACGCCGCACTCGGATTGATCACCTTGATCGCGTTGTACCCGTTCTACTGGACGCTGCTGACCAGCCTCGAGACGACCGGTGGATTGGCGTTTGAGTTTCCGCCGCCATGGTTTCCGAAAGCGCCGGGTCCTCGCAATTACGTCGATGTGTTCAGCCTCGTGCCGGTCGCGCAACAGGTCTTGAACAGCCTGATCATCTGCTCTCTCGGGGTTGGTTTGAGCGTGCTGCTGGCGACCTTAGGTGCGTACCCACTTGCGAAAATGAACTTTCCGGGCCGCGATTTTGTGTTCTACGCGATTCTCGCCACACTGGTCTTGCCGAACGAAGCGGGCTTGATCGTCAATTACATGACCACCGTTAACCTCGGACATTTTCTGAGCGGCATCTTGCACATGGACGTGCCACGAAGCGCCTGGTATCAATTTGCCACGATCATCATGCCTGCACTCTCGAGCACAGTCGGACTTTTTTTGATGCGTCAAGCGTACCTTTCGATTCCGCTCGAATTGCTCGAGGCGGCACGAATGGATGGCGCATCTGAACTGACGGTCTGGCGTCAGATCATGCTGCCATTGACGATGCCAACGATTGCGGCGTTCAGCATTTTGCAATTCGTGGCCTTCTGGAACACTTTCCTCTGGCCGGTGATTGTCTTGCGCGACCGCAACCTGTACCCGCTCTCGGCGGGCTTGCTGGACTTGGCTGGAACTTTCAGCACGAATACTCGAGCGATCAGTGCGGGCGCAGTGATTCAGGTCGTGCCGATCATCATCATTTTTTTGTTTTTCCAAAAGTACTTCATGCGCGGACTCGAGGGTGCGGTCAAGGGGTAATCGCTTGAAAATTCTCGAGCCGTAAGACAGAGTGTATTCGTGGCCTGCACGGTCAGCGCACCTTGACAACCGAGTTGAACGAAGACCCAGACAGAGCGACTCCCAGAGTTGCAACCTCTGGGAGTCAAATCCCCTCTGTCAGAGAGGGGGTGAAGCTATGGGACTACAACCAAAGCGTAGCAGGAAACGGTCAAGGCCGCAACCGAAACGCCTCAGCCCGGAAATGCTCGCATTTCTTGGCACAGTGATCGCAGCACTCCTCGGAGCGCTCGCCCAACTCTTCAAGTAGGCTCGGATTAAGGGTCGCTTTCGTGCGGGCCGCCCCGCAAGGGGACATGCGCTCGAGTCGCGCACCGTAGACTGAAGCGTGTCTTTGCTCGAGTATCACCACCTGACAGAACGTGAACGCAAATTCGTGACGATGGCGGACGATCTGGCCGCCAGCCACCGGTCTCGGGCCGATGCGTTTGACCGGCAGAATGAATTGCCGCTCGAGTCATACCGAGAGTTAAAAGCGAGCGGTTACGCCAGCCTGACCGTGCCGGAACGATTCGGCGGTTTGGGTGCGAGCCTGCTCGAGTTTGTGATGGCACACACCCGTTTGGCGATGGGTGACGCGAGCGTGGCTTTGGGCGCGGCGATGAATGCGCACGTGCTCGGCAGTGCGAACGAATCACGCTCCTGGCCTGAGGCGTTGCTCGAGAAAATCGGTCATGAGGTCGTGTCTCAAGGCGCACTGATCAATGCGATTGCGTCCGAACCAGAATTGGGCAGCCCATCTCGAGGTGGCGCGTTTCGCACCGTGGCGCACAAGGTCGAAGGCGGTTGGGAAATCACGGGCCGTAAAACCTGGGCAACGGGTGGTGAGATGATCGATTTCTTCGTGGTTCACGCCAGTCTCGAGGGAAAGAATTTAAGCGCGAACACCGGCAAGATGATTGTGCCCGCAACATCGCCAGGATTTCGCCTCGAATCAACTTGGACGGACGCGCTGGCGATGCGCTCGAGTGCCGCGCACGATGCAGTGCTCGAGAATGTTTTCGTGCCAGATGAGTTGTTCATTCCACCTGCACCGATCAGCAATCCATCCGATCCGCACTCGAGCGCCTGGTTCTGGTCTTCGATGGCGGCAACGTATTTGGGTGTCGGTTGGGCCGCACTCGAGGAGATGACCCGTTACGCGAAATCCCGAATCCCAAGCGCCTTGGGCAAACCGATCTCGAGTTTGGAAAACGTGCAACGCAACATCGGTGAAATGGAATTGAGTTTGAAATCGGCGCAACTTTTGCTGCTCGAAGCTGCGGAGCGTTGGAGCACGAATCTCGAGGCCAAAACAGAGGAGCGTACAAGTTTATTGCCAGCGTTGGCGGGCGCGAAACATGCCTGCACGAATGCCGCGATTCACGTCACTGACTTGGCGTTGCGCACGGCTGGCGGCGGATCACTCACCCGAGCCACGAGCCTCGAGCGGCATTTTCGTGATGCTCGAGCGGGATTGGCACATCCTCCATCGGATGATTTGGCACTGGCGATGATTGGTCGGGCCAGGCTCGGGTAGAATTCACGAATGTCTGATGCTCGAGAATCACCAGCACTTGAAGACCCGATAGAACTCGTGGCTCACGATCAAGATTGGGTGCAAGAATTCGCACTCGAGCGAAATCGGATTGTCGAAGTCTTGGGTTCGTTCGAGGCCGGTGGCGTGCTTGAGTGGATCGAGCATGTTGGTAGCACCGCGATTCCGGGCATTCATGCCAAGCCAGTTTTGGACATTGCGGCGGTCGTGCATCCGTTTCCACTCTCCGAAAAAGGCCGTGATGCGCTGGCAAAACTCGGTTACGAATACCGTGGTGAGGCGGGAATTCCGGGTCGAGAATTTTTTCGCACCGACCCGCGAACACGTCATTTGCATTTGTTCACTTTTGATTCCGAAGCATTTTTTCAACACGTCTTCTTTCGGGATTACTTGCGGGCGCATCAAGAAAAAGCACTCGAGTACGAGAACCTCAAACTCGAGCTTGCAGCGAAATTCCGCACCGACCGTGAATCGTACACGAACGGCAAAGATGCAATGGTCGCACAACTCAACCGTGAAGCTCGAGCTTGGCACATTGGCACGACCGGATTTACACCGGTACTCGGGGTTGCAAAAATCTTCGAGACGTACCGGGGCGAATGGATGATCTCGAGCGGTTGGGCTGTGGATGCATGGCTTGGCGAATCCAGCCGCACACACCATGACATCGACATCGTGGTTTGGCGCGACGAGCAAACCGAACTTAAACGCTGGTTGCTCGAGAATGGTTGGGATGCGCAGGTTGTGATCGAGGAGGGCAAGTACAAACCTTGGGCTGAGATTGATGATCGTCTCGAGTTGCCGATCTCGCAAGTTCATGCGCGAAAACGCTTCTCTGACGCGCACGATTTGCGAAGCACACAATTTTTGGACCTTCTGATTTCGGAACGCACCGCAAAAGATTGGTGGTGGCGTGGCGACAAGAACATCACGGCTCCGCTCGAGAACGTTCGACTCAATTCGAGTCTGGGTATTCCCATCCTTGCACCAGAAATCTCGTTGTTTTTTAAGGCTCGAGCCACCAGGCGTGAAAAAGACGAACTCGATTTTGGTCACGCACTCCCAAAACTCGAGGCTGCGCAGCGCGGGTGGCTTAAGCGTTCACTAACTCGGAAGCTCGAGTCGTTGGGATTGAACGATCATCCTTGGTTGGCGCGACTCTAACCGAATCAACCACGAGCACGTGCGTTTCGCCACCGGAACGTTCCAGGCTCTCGAGCTGCTCAAGCGTGATCCGCAACTCCTTGACCTGATGCCCTTTGAGTGAACGGCTCAGGCGTTGCTCAAGCAATTTACCCAATGCAGTGCGGGCGGCACCGTCGAGTCGCTTGGTTTGGCGTTTCCAAAACACAGATCATTATTACTGCATGGCAAACACAAAACGCAAGTCTAGCTCGACCATTCAACCATTCAACCATTCAACCATTTGCTCAAGCCTCAAGTTTGGTTTCTCAAATCACGTAGCATTCTCAAACCGGTGCGCATGGCGCACCCTACTCGAGTCTTTCTATTTCGAGCCGCGTTTAGAAACCACTCGTTCGTTGCCGCGTTTGAAATCCCCGGTCAGTTTCGCCAGAACCAGTTGCGCTGCCAATCCTTCGAGATCGACGATGCGTTTCAAAAACCGTTCGGCCTCATCACCAGAGATCGTTTTGACGGTTCGACCATGATGCTCGAGCAATACCGTTCCGTTCTTCAGGGCGCGATACGAAAATGGTGATCCCTCGAGTTCGCCATGCTTGTCGATCTTTGAGCGATTGCTGGGCATGAATGCATTCTATGTTCCCATGCTCGTGACAGCATCCGCCATGTGGCATACGTCGAAAAACACCCTCGCTTGTTAGACTCGAGCCTGTGAGCACCTCCAAATTTTTCAAGCTCGAACAAATCGCCACTCGCGTCTGGGCTGTGATCTCGAGCGATCCAACTTGGATGATGTCAAACGCGGGCATCATCGATTTGGGTGGGCAAACCTTGGTGTGGGACACAAGCACGTCACCTCGAGCGGCGATAGAACTCAAGCGCGTGGCTGAGGAATTGACGGGCCGCACGGTCGGGTTGGTGATCAACAGCCACCATCATCTCGATCACAGTTTGGGCAATCAAGTTTTTGCTGGCTCGAGCATTTTTTCGACACAAAAAACACGCGAGTTGATGCAGGCTCGGTTCGAGCAGTTGCTTGAGGAAGTCAAAGAATTTCCCGAACGGATTGCACACGCGAAAACGCAACTCGAGACGGTCACGGATGATTTTGCGCGTCGCGCCCTCGAGTTTGATCTAGCCGAGATGCTGATGTTGCAAGAATTCATGCCGAATTTCAAACCGACTTTACCGACAATCACGTTTGAAGGTTCGCTCGAGTTTCATGGCACTGGGTTTAACGGTATTGGACGCACGGCTCGAGCCATCGGTTTTGCTGCGGGTCACACCGGTTCTGACACGGTGTTGCAATTGCCTGAGGATGGCATTTTGTTCGCGGGTGATCTGGTCTTGGTCGATCACATTCCGTGGGTGGGTCACGGTGATCCCGAAGCGTGGCAAACGCGCATCACGGATTTGGAATTGCTCGAGCCTGTACAAAAAATCGTGCCTGGTCACGGGCCGGTGACGACTCGAGATGCAATTTCCAAAATGCGCGAAACCCTGCTCGAGATGACCGCTCTGGCCGATGTGCGAGATGTCCAAATGCTCGAGAAGGTAGAAGTGCCCGAAGCGTGGCGCGAATGGGGCTTGCCTTCAGGCTTTCGTGGCAACCTGCAATTCTTATTCAACCGGCGTGCCAAATGAGTCAAACCCAACGCGCCCTCTGGCGTGAAAACCTGGATTTTCGTTACTACATCAGCGCCATCAGTATCGATGCGGTCGGTTCGGGAATGCAATTCATCGCCTCGAGTTGGCTGGCAACCACCCTCACCGGCAAAGGTTACGCCAGCGCATTGGTGCTGATCTTCAGCACGATCCCAGGCATTCTGCTCGCACCGTTCGCGGGTGTGCTGGCGGACCGGCTCGAGCGGCGCAAACTCGCGGCCCTGACCGATGCGTTTCGTGCGGTGGTGCTCTTAATCATTCCGCTCTTGTACTGGTTCGGAAAACTCGAGGCGTGGCACTTGTACGCGATGAGCTTTCTCGTCTCGGTCGGCGATGCGTTGTACCAACCGACCCGCAGCGGACTGGTGCGCGAGATCGTCCCCAAAGCGCGATTGCTCGAGGCGAACACGACCAGCATGACCGGCATTCAACTCGGCATGATCCTCGGGGCAGGCTCGAGCGGTCTGGTGCTGGCGGCCTTCGCGCCTCCGGTGGTGATGCTGATCAATGCGGTCAGTTTTGTAATTTCAGGAATCCTGATCATGCAAATTCGTTCGCATCGTGTGCCCAAAACCGATCTGGCTCGAGTAACGTTCTTTGAGGATTTGCGACTCGGTTGGGCGTACATTCGCAGCAATCCTGGCCTGTTGTTTCCGTACACGGTTTCGCTGGCGCTTGGCAGCACCGCACAAGTCATGAATGCGTTGCTCGTGCCGTTCGTGCGCAATGTGTTGAAACTGCCCGCAAGTGCGCTCGGCCCAATCGATGCAGCCTGGGCGGTCGGGGCGGTCATCGCAGGATTCAGCATGGCGGCCATGACGCGACGCTTCTCGAGGTCGCAATTGATGGTTGCCGGTCCAGCCTGTTTGTCCTTGAGCATCATGTTCAACTCGCAAGCAACCGGATTGTGGATGGCGATTCTTGGCGATGGCCTGATGGGATTTTTCACACGCACCAACGTCCTGTATCGCACGACCATTCAGGAACGCACGAAACTCGAGTTTCAAGGCCGGGTCGAATCGACGTTCGGCATTCTGACCAGCATCACCTTCTTGGGCTTATATTCCGCAATGGGCGCGGCACAAGAAAGTGTTTCACCTCGAGTCCTGATTTTTGCATTCGGTGTGCTCATGGCCTTGGTCAGCGTTTGGGCGTGGTGGTCGTTGTTCGCTCGAGGGCGTAACGCAGCGCAACCTGCGGATTGATCAGGTTGAAAATCATTGGGGCAAGATTGATCCTCGCTGCGACGGGCGAAGCATGCTCATCTATTCCGACTTAAACATTTTTGTCGTCCCAGAAACAGAATTCGAGCTTCCCGCTTTTGTACCTCCCCTGCGAAGTAGCGACCATGCCCGCCAGGTGCATCTTATGGTCAAGAAGGGGGGTGGATCGAGCTTGCGATCCCGCCCGTCAGGTGCGTCTTGGGATCAAGAAGCTCGAACCGGGGGGTCGTGCAGCACGCATTCGAGAGCTTGCATGTGCACGACCCCCGCCGCTGCGCGGCTACCCCCTA
Source organism: Deinococcales bacterium (assembly GCA_043756345.1). Classification (GTDB taxonomy): domain Bacteria; phylum Deinococcota; class Deinococci; order Deinococcales; family JAAFIG01; genus JANOWZ01. The sequence goes on from JAYURE010000347.1 coordinate 10,524, forward strand.
CTTCGCAGGGGGTGACTTTTTCGCGTCCCTCACGCCGTTTCCGATTTAGTCGGAATAGATGAAGCATGCTTCGCCCCTACGAAGAACATTTTTGTTTTCACCGACACTTTCGTGACACTCGAGCACTTAACAAGTTCGAGAATACGACCATGTTATCTCGAGATTCGTCATCACATTCCTCGCCCCACGATTCGAGGCGTGTGATCATCGTTGGCGGCGGCATCACCGGCTTGAGCGCCGCGCACACACTCAACAAAGCCGGAGCACAAGTCACCTTGCTCGAGGCCAGCTCGCAATTGGGCGGTAAACTTTGCACGGTCACGCTCGAGACACCACTCGGAAATGCTGTGATCGATGGTGGCGCGGAATCGTTTATCACCCGCAAACCCGAGGCGTACCAGTTGGCGCTCGAGCTTGGTTTGCAAAACGAAGTACGTGATTCCGGTGCGGAAACCAAAGGCGTGTACCTGTGGCAAAACGATCAGATGCTCGAGGTGCCGACCAATCCGGGCGCATTTTTTCGTTCGGGATTGTTGAGTGCTTCCGAAAAATTTCGTGTCTTGCGAGAACCATTCACGCCGGGACGCACTGACTTTGCAGACGAAACACTCGAGTCTTTCCTGTCGCGTCGCTTCGGTGCGGGTGCGGCAAAAGTCTTCGGTCCGGTCATGGCTGGGATTTACGGCGGCAATCCGAGTGTGCAAAGTGTGCTCGCCAGTTTTCCAATCCTGCGAGACCTCGAGCGAGAATCTGGCAGCCTCGTGCGCGGGATGTTCAAACGCAAACCGAAACGCGGCAAAGACAAAAAACCACCTCGGGCCATCAGTTTTGACAATGGTACGAAAGTGCTGGTCGATGCGCTCGCGACCAACCTCGAACCGTTTGTGGATGTGCGATTAAACGCCCATGTTCATTCGTTGACCCAGACCGGAAACACTTGGCGCGTGCACCTCGAGAGCGGAGAAATCCTCGAGGCTGATGCGGTAATCCTGGCGTGTCCTGCGAATGTTGCGGCACAATTGCTGACCTGTGTTGCGCCAGATGCGTCGGCCTCTTTGCGAGAGATTCGACACACTGGAATCGGCACGCTCGCACTGGCCTATCCGCGTCAAGTGCTCGAGCATCACCAACACCTGCGCGGCCTGATGGTTCCGCGCCATGCCGGTTCAGCAATTGATGCGGTCCTGTTCACCGGTTTCAAAATGCCTGCTCGAGTCTCGGAAAGCCTGACTGCGATTCGTGTTTTTTTCGGTGCGAACAATCCCGAACTCCTGACGTTGCCCGAACACACATTGCTCGAGATCGTGCAATCCGAACTCCGAACCATGCTCGGGCTTGAGGCTGAACCACTCGCGCACCATGCGTTCAGGTGGCCTCAGGGCTTCCCGGTGCTCGAGTTGGGTCATCTTGATCGCGTGAGCACCGCCGAGAGCCTGATGCCGCACGGTGTCTTCCTGGCGGGCGCTTCGTATCGTGGCCTCGGCGTTCCAGATTGCGTGCGTCAAGGTCAGGAAGCAGCGACCAAAGCCCTCGGGCTGCCGGTGCTGGCATGAACCAAATCCAGGCCATGCGCGAAAAACTGCTCGAGCTTCAAGAGGCACTGATTGACAAACTCGAGCAAATTGATGGCGGCACCTTTGACCGCAATCACTGGCAACGACCGACCGAAAATCCAAACACATTCACTGGCGATGGTCGCAGTTGCATCCTCGAGAATTCAAATGTGATCGAACGCGGTGCGGTCTTATTCTCGCACATTGCAGGCTCGAGCTTGCCCGCTGCCGCCAGTGCACACCGACCACACTTGACCGGCGCGGCCTATGAGGTCGTTGGCCTGAGTTGTGTGATACATCCGCGCAATCCGTTCGCGCCGACGGCACATTTCAACGTGCGTTGCTTTGAGGCGAAACTCGAGAACGGCGAGCAAATCACCTGGTTTGGTGGCGGCATGGATTTAACGCCACACTATTTGTTCGAGGATGATGCTCGAGCTTTTCACAACGCTGCAAAAAGTGTCTCCCCCACTCACTACCCGGCTTGGAAAAAAACTTGTGACGAATACTTCTGGATCAAACACCGCAATGAATCTCGAGGCATCGGCGGGATCTTCTTCGATGACCTGGCCGATCAGAATGGCTCGAGTATCACGGCAAATCTTGTTCAGGTATTCACCCAGGTTTATACCGATATTCTCGAGCGTCGCACCCACACGCCCCACACAGAACTCGAGCGGGACTGGCAATTGTACCGACGCGGACGCTACGCCGAATTCAATCTGGTTTGGGATCGTGGCACGAGTTTCGGTTTGCAATCAGGTGGACGTATCGAAAGTATCCTCGCCAGTATGCCGCCGCTCGCCGCATGGAAATACGATCATCAACCGACAGCGGAATCTCGAGAATCAGACTTGATCGACGTGCTACGCCATCCTCGAGATTGGGTTTAGAGTCCTGCGCTGTGACCAGGTGGATTTATCAAGGACGAGCCATTGATAAAATCCAACGTTTCCAGAATTTCTGAGACTTGCGCACCAGTAAACAGGCCACCAATGCCTTGCGTGTGAACATCGGTGAATGGCGAATCGAACAAAGCGTTTTTATCCATGACCCCGTTTTCGGTCAGGGCATCAATGATGAAATTCACGAATTGCACTTGGTCGCTCGAGAAATTCTTGCCATCGAGGTACTTGCCGAAAGCACGTTTCGCGGCGGCACGGTCTAGTCCAATCAAACCGCGAATGAACACGCCAAGGTTCGCATCTTTGCCGTACATGAATTCAAAGGTTTCGCGTGATTCGAGTTCTCGGGCGGTGAAGAGAAGTTGCTCGAGGTTGTTCAGGTCGGATTCTGTTAGTGGTTTTGCCTGACGAAGTTTTTGCACGACTGGATGCGTCAGGTTCGCATGAATGAACGCCTCGACTTTTTTGTGGTACGCCTCGCGGTCGGTACTGAATCCCAAACCGTTTAAGGCCATCAATTCTGGAGCGCCGAACGAATCTTCAAAATTCGTCTCGAGGTGCGGGATGCGGTTTTCACGGTCGATCAGGTTCATCAGGTCACGCAAGCGAGTACGGACCGTCTCGAGGTTGGTGGCGGTTGTTTCTGCCCAGAATTCTGGGGTTTGCAAATTGCGAATCAAATTCAGGTTCGTTTTAACTTGCGGCACGTTCGCTTTGCGCTCGAGCGATGCGGCCAACGCCTCGATTCTGGATTGCACACCCGAACGTGGTAATCCTTCGAGAATACCGAGTGATGCTTGAAAGACCAACGCATCGAAGCGTTTCGCATTTTCGTCCGCGTCCACAATCGCGCTGGGCAAACTCGAGAGTTTGTCTTTGATGTCCTTCACCGCGAGCCGGGGCAATTCTTCCCAGTTTTCGCGCACACCAAAACGTTCGATCAATTCCAAATGAGGCCGAACCATGAAATGATTTTCTGGCATGGCGCAAATGCGTTCGTGCAAGAAATTCGCGTGAATCGCGTACAACTCGAGCGTTGCCTCGTCGTCACGGTTTGGAGCGAGCGCCTGCAAAACATCGCAACGCAATTTGAACAATCGCTGCTCGAGCGGTTCAGATGCTCTACTCTCGATTCCCTTGGGGTGGGTGTTGAAGAACTCGAAATTGCCACAAAAATCAAAGACGTGAAACTCGAGTTTCGGTTGATTCGCGCCAAAGATTTCTGGACACAATCGCGTGCCGCGCCCGAGCATCTGCCAGAATTTTGTTTTCGATTGCACGCGTTTGAAAAACACGAGGTTGAGGACTTCCGGCACGTCGATGCCTGTATCCAGCATGTCCACACTGATCGCAATGCGCGGCAGTACGTTTTCGTTGCTCGTGAATTGCTCGATCAGGCTATCGGCCCGTTCGATGTTGTGCGCGATCACCTGAGCGAACGAACCGCCCAAATGTGCGAAGCGAAGATCGAAGCGTTCCTGAATAAACTTGGCGTGCGCCGTGTTCTGCGCGAAGACAATCGTCTTACCCAAGACATCACCGCCGGACACGTACTGACCATGCGTGAACAACGTCTCGAGCACTTTGTCCACGGTGTCAGCATTGAACAACCAACGGTACAGTTCGTGCGAACCGATCTCTTCGCGGCGACCACCGAGTTCATCCCAATCCATTTCGTCGTACTCGAGT
>JAYURE010000348.1:0-1816 GCA_043756345.1 Deinococcales bacterium
CCGTTTCGAGATCGCCCGTTTCCAGATCATCTGCTTCAAGGTCATCGAGTTCGGGATCACGGTTCGCCTCATCAATCACGGCAATACCTTCGTCCGCCAGGTGTCGCTGCAAGTGCTCGAGCCCCTCGCTGATGTTGGGTTCCAATCCGGCCTCAAGAAATGCCTTTGCGAGGGCGAGATTCACCTCATTGGGTTCGAGGCCCACTTGTTTTTTACCTCGGGCGACCAATGCCCGAACGGTTTTCGTGCTGAGCCATACGTGTTGCGTGGGCATCAGTCGTGGTTCCAGAAGTCGTGGTTCGCAAGCATCGTCAGCATCGTATCAAGTGGGGAACTTTGGACCATGGGGAATCGCACACGAACAACGCCAATCCCCGTTGCATCGTCCTCTTGACGTATCGAACTTTTAGCCCACCGGTCTGCGGCACACGCTACTGGTCAGGATCACCGATGGCTCGAGCGTACCGGTGCCATTGAGAAGGCTCACGTAAGGCAAATGCGGTTCGCCCTGCCAGGTGAAATCGGGTTTCCCACACTCGAGAATCTGAGCTTGGATTTGGCGCGGCGAACTTGTGTTTTCATTCGTCGTTTGATGGCCCTCAGTTGTGGCACAATCATGCGTTACCTGCAATCGGAACACCCAATATGCGGGCGCAACAATTCGACTCGAGGTTAGCCCCGGCATGTTCTGTGTGAGTGCTCTACGAAACTTGCGACGGTTGCGCGATCAGGTTGCAATCCGGGTTGGACTGCGAACCAAGTGTTTTCAGTCAAGCCCCAGACGATCAGCGAAAGCAACACCAGCAGCGTGATCGGCAAGAGCAGTGCGGACAGTCTCTCGAGGGGTGAGTGCAACGGGAGGTTTATTTGCTTTCGCTTGCCTCTGGGACGCCCCGGATTTCGTGTTTTGCGGCGTGGGCTGTTCTGGTGTGGCTCGCTGAAGAGTTCGTGTATTGAAGTTTGTGGTTGCATCATCGTCTCGCCTTTCGTGCCTGGGTCAAGGATCTCGAGGTGGTTTGCCAGTGGTTTTTTCGATTTGTGTCCCGGAGATCGGCACACATTCGTTCGATTTGCGATCTGAGTTCTGTGGTTGTGGAATCTTCTGGTGTTAAATGCCAAGAACGTCGTGGCTGTGAAATAGGTTTGACTCGAGTTTTTCTATGGGTTGTGCTGATTTGGTGTCTCGAGTGTCATCGTGAACTCCGTTCGTGGGGCGGAAGAAGAAAGCGTCGGTCTTGGTTACAGATCCCCAAAGATGATTGTGCTAGCAGAATAACAGTGTCACTCGACCCCAGGTGTGAAATTCCGACACGAAGAAGAATTCAACCCGGTTCGCTCTGTCGTTTGCGGATCGGCGGCCGTTGTAAAACACCGGCAATTTACCAATTTCCCCCATGGACCAATGAGATGGTCAAGCGATTATCCTCGTTGCGTATCGACCCTTTTCAGTAGCGGCCTGCGGCATACACTGCTGGTCAGGATCACAAACGGCTCGAGCGCACCCGAGTCCTTGAGGATGCTGACATAAGGCAACATCCCAGGTGAACACCCCAAGCACCCAGCCAAGCGTGGTCCACACCTCGAGCGAATCTCCGACCTTCAAATCGTGACCCTCAAGTCGGTACACGATGCGATGGGTTTCACGATGCAGCACGAGTGGGTTGGCAGAACGAAATGGCATCGTTCGATTTAAGCACCGGTTTGAGAAACGGGTATGAAAAACCCTGACGTGAACAACTGATCACTGTACCCTTATGTGCGAATCACCCGTTCGAGCAGGGTTCGATTGAGTTTCTGGCAGAGATTGATGATGGCG
>JAYURE010000349.1:0-1814 GCA_043756345.1 Deinococcales bacterium
GTAATCCCCAAGTTTGACAAAGTAACGCGCGGGTTTATCGCCCTGACCTGTACCGCCCTGACCTGTACCGGCCTGACCTGTACCGGCCTGACCTGTACCGGCCTGACCTTCAACCACGAGCGAATCGGAGGTGCTCGAGGTGACATTCAGGCTCAGGTATTGATCGGCTTTGATCGGCCCGGCAAACTGGAATGTGACGAACGACTTCCCGGTGCTCGAAGTGATGCTGGCGTTTGAACCCTGAATTTGAAAACCGTTCGTGCTGGTCATACGACCTGGTGAACCGTTCTGGCAAGCGCCAAGCGCGTTCGCGGCAACCTCGAGCAAATACTGTCGGGTGTTCCATTCAATCGAGTTGTTGATGGGTTTCATGCCCCCAGACATCAGCCGTTCGGGAATCTCCCAGATGATCATGGCCGGTGGATGTTCCTGGTAGGCGTCGCTGGCAAAGTATTCGGCCATTGGGACGAACGATTCGACACCGCCACGGGAGGCATTCAGGACATCGCGTGAGAGGCGTTGCGCCAGACCGCCGACGAAACCGAATTCTGGAGTGTGGCTGAAACTGCTGCCAATCTCGACGATTCGCGGCGTGGTGTCTGTAAGAAGACCGAGTCCAAGGCCGCTGGCATCACCGCCCGAACTGGCATTGGGGATCAGTGTAAATTCTGGGGCGCGAATCGCATCGGGTTTGACCTTGGCTTGCTCGAGGGGAGGTAATTTCTTGTACAGGCTGGCGATGTACCAGTACACCTTGCGGTCTTGCAAACGCATCGAATACTTGACCTCCGGGATGTCTGCCAGCATTGCCGGGTATTTGGCACGAATGTAATTCCCAATCACCCGTGCCGCCTCGAGTGCGCCCGTTGGTGACCAGTGGTGATCGGCACGCATGAACAACGGATCGATCAGGGTTTTGTGGCTCGGGTGTTGCAAGAACGGTTGCTCGAGGTTCGGGGTTTCGATACCAAGTTGATTGAGGCGCGTTCGAATGTTGCCATACATTTCGCGTAGCAATCGTGGGCGCACAAAGCCAGCGGGAAGCTGTTCGGCGTAAATCGTATGGACCATCGGGACGAGGGCGATGACCAGTTTGATGTTGCGTTTTTTCAGCACCTTGTTGATGGCTTGAATGACATCGATTTGTTTGTCCAGATGGGACGTGATTTGGATGCTTTCTATGTCCCAACGTGCGATGTCTGGAAGACCCTCAAAGATGAATCCATTTTTGCCAACGGCAAAGTGTGGAAAGACAGGCCCGACGGTTTGCCCCAATCCGAGGCTGATGGTTGCGGCAAAGGCAATCACCATCAAGGCCACATTGCGAATGGTCGGTGAGCCGGGGAACCTCATTGGAAAGTTATATTCTCATTGTTATCAATAAGGCAAATGAAATGGCTCGAGGTTTCATGGGTTCAGTTTCGGCTCGAGTGGGAAATCCTTGATCTGGACGGTAAAGATTGTCATTTTGGACCGACCTTAAAGATTGAGGCTTCCAGTATTGAGGGTTTGTGTTGGGAAAATCTTGGATACCCCGGATTGACATACATCGGAATCCAATGTAATTTCAAACATGAATCTCAAAGGCAGCCTGCCCGCCCTGATCCTCGAGACCCTGACCCGAGGTCCCAGCCACGGTTACGAAATCGCGCAAACCATCAAACGCAAAAGCGCAGGCGTCCTTGACTTCAAAGAAGGCACGCTCTACCCGGCATTGCACGCCCTCGAGCGGGACGGCATGATCACTGCCAGCGAAAACCTCGAGAATGGACGCACGCGGCGCACGTACACCCTGACCGAAAAAGGCTTGAAAA
>JAYURE010000350.1:0-1813 GCA_043756345.1 Deinococcales bacterium
ACCGGCGACATCTCGAGCGCCTACTACAGCCACGCCCTCGGCGGTATCGAACAGGCGTTCATCAACACCGGCTACCACCCGCTTTTCGCCAGCGCCAACTGGAACAGCCAAGAGGAACAGGCCGCCATCGAAATGCTGCTTGCCCGCCAAATCGACGGTCTGATCGTCATGGGTGGCTACAGCAGCGATGAATTCCTGACTGGCCTGAGCAAACGCCTGCCGTTCGTGCTGGTCGGACGAATCGTACCGGGCATCGAAAACCACTGCATGGCCACCGACAACATTCAAGGTGGATTTCTGGCCACACAGCATTTGATCTCGCTCGGGCATCGCGCCATCGCGCACATCACGGGATCAAAATCCAACACCGACGCCGTTGCCCGACTTCAAGGATACCGTCAAGCCCTCGAGACCAACGGCATTCCTTTCGAGCCGAACCTGGTGCGTGAAGGCGACTTCCTCGAGCGTTCCGGCATGATGGCAATCGAAAGCCTGCTGATGCAACACTCGAACTTCTCGGCAGTTTTCACGGCCAACGATCAAATGGCGGTCGGGGCGCGACTCGCCCTCGGCAGGCACGGCCTGCGCGTCCCCGACGACGTTTCACTGATCGGTTACGACGACCTGCCGACCAGCCAATACTTGTACCCACCACTGACCACCGTGCATCAACCGATGAACGAAATGGGCCGAGATGCAGTCAGACACGTGATTGGGTTGCTGAAAGGTGAACCGCTTAAGCTCGAGGTGCCAAACCTCAGCCTCAGCATCCGTGAATCCACACGCCGCGTCGGAATTGAACGCACCCGGTCCGCGTTGGTGGGCATGAACACGTCGTAATTTTTTTCAAAACCCAAGAAAACGATTTCAAGAATTTTATTTACCGACCCGAGCACAATCGCTCAAGGAGGTCAGGTTGTCACACACCCAAAAAATGATCATGCCCACAGAAATGCCCACAGAAATGCCCACAGAAATGCCCACAGAGACACAAGCCGACACCCCCACTCGAGCACAACCCAAAAGGAGCACAACCATGACGCACAAAATCCAAAAAACCAGCAAGTTCGGCATCGCACTGATGCTGATTCTCGGGATGGGCATCGCAGGTTGCGGACAACAGACCACACCAACAGAGATTGCAATCGACGCCAACAAACCAGTCTCGAGCGTGATTGGCAAACCCGAAGCCAGGCTGCAAACCAAAACCCTTGGAAGCGCCGCAAACGGCTACTGGAATAGCAGTTTCAGTAACGTTACGCAGCCACGTCCACTCGCTCAGTTCAACAATTTCAGCATCCAAAATGGCCTTCAAGCCGGAACACAACTGGCATACTCGTTCATCCGCAACGGTGAGGTGCTCATTCGGACCGGCATCCTCAGCGATGGCACCCTCTCAACCGCTTACCTGGTCCGAATCCCAGGGATGACCGATCATTTCGAGGGTTGGTACACCCTTTACAGCCCGACAACCAAACAGGGACTGATCGCCTACTTTGAAATGAAACGGAATCGAAAAAGCAGTGATGTGAATGGAAATGATTGGAATGCCCGTTTCGATCCAAAACCAATAGCGAACCAAGACCTGAGCGGCGGTGATTTTGTTCTCGAGAACCCCGCAGGATTCCCTGGACCGGGTGGCAAATTGAACAACGTGGGCTACATCGTTGAAGGTAACACAATGCGGCGCAGCGGCTCTTACAGCAGCGGTAACGGCGTTGCGCAAGCCAGCGGTTACATGATGGCTGTTCCAGGTACAAACACGTATGTGGGCTGGTACGGGAACAGCGATACGCAAGCTTTCAACATTTTT
>JAYURE010000351.1:0-4894 GCA_043756345.1 Deinococcales bacterium
CCCATCACACCAACGATTTCGTCATCCTCGAGATAGCAATTGAAGCGCACACCATCGGCAATCTGTTCCTCGAGTTCGGATTGAGGCATGTACGGTTCGTGCCAACGGTCCGCTGGGATGATGCCTTTGTAGGCTTGCGCGGCATCGTTGATGATTTCGTAAATGCGTTGGAAATCTGCTGCTGTTGCCGAGCGAACCATTGTTCACCTCCTCGAGATTACCGCGTTAACACTGTCAATGAAAACCGTAATCGAACGCCTTGTTGCCCTGCTCGCCATGCACTTGCGCGTTGAACGAAATGATGATCCGATCCTTATCACCATCGTAGGGCATGGCCTTGTGGTTCAGCCAGGATGGGAACACAATCAACGTGCCTTCCTCGGGTTGAATGTCGAAATTGCTGTTTTGCAAATACGCATTGCCCATGTCCATGTGCGCCCCGCCAAGCAACGGAAGTTGATGCCCGTAAAATCTCGTGACACCATTTGTTCCACCGATGCTCGGATGCGATTGGCGTTTCTCGAGGTCATCGATTTGCACGTAATACACGCCGGACCACGAGCAATTGCCGTGGTTGTGAATGTCGTGAAAACCGTACTTATTCTGAATTTGAAACCATGCACCAACGATTTGCATTTGCAATTTGCTGGCTCCGGTCGCTTTCCAGATGCTCGAGTTCATGGCTTGCGCGATCTCGAAAACACCGTTGGAGACGAATGCGAACAGTTCGGATAGGGCAGGATGATCGTAACGTTGCAGCAGATCGTCGCTCGAGGAGTAAACGTTCCCCGTTTGTCCACCGTTCGCGTCACGGTGTTTGTAAAACAATTCGACCAACGCCGCATTGACTTCGACATGGTTCTCGAGCGATTTTTTCAGCAACGGTGTCGGCCAGAGGAATTGAACGGGATTGTCGTTCATGCGATCCTCGAGATTTGATTTGGACGGAATGTATGCAGGGCGATCACAGGGATTCTTGACCCTAAACCAGCACCTAACGGGCTTAGGTCGCTCGCCCCTACAAAAAATGTTGTGGCGTAGGGGCGAACTCCATGTTCGCCCTCGCCAGTACCACCGATGGTTCTCGAGGTCACGTGCAACAATCCTTTACGCGCCAGCCATGCGCGTTTTGACATTCGCAAACGTGCCCGCAATCAATTTCTGCGCTTGCGCATCGAGCACGCGCCCACCGACCGTGGCTATCGGGCCACGCATGGTGGCTTCACCGTTCCAGTCGAGTGTGGTGGTGGTGTCGCCGTTGTCTTTCAAATCTGCGCCCGCCAGCAAATCGACCACGCTGCCGAAGCCGCCGCCGTTGATGCGAACGTTCATGCGGTTGCCGTCGGCTTGAGGCTCGAGGGTGATTTTGAATTTGAATTTGCCGCGCACCGGTCCGAGTCCAATCGCTACGATTGCGTCAAAGTTTTTTTCGTCATGTACGGTGACGGTTTGCACGTCTGGCAGGCACGAGGCGACTTTTTGTGGGTCGTTGATGAAGGCCCAGACTGCATCTTTGCCGAGGGGGACTTGTTCTTGTCCGGTGTACTCGAGTTTCATGTGGCCTCCGAATGGCTTTGTAGGGTGGGCTGTGCCCACCGTGCGCTCGAGCTTGGTGGGCATCTTACTGTTCAAGGTTTTGGGCGGTTCACCCAGGCGTGATGCTCGAGTGAACCGTCTGTGATTATTTTCAGTTGCTGGCGTTTTTCGCTTTGGCTTCGCGGATTGCAGCCCAAACTTTTTCGCGTGTCAATGGCATGTCAATGTGGCGCACGCCGAGCGGCGAGAGCGCGTCCATCACGGCGTTCACAAACGCGGCGGGGCTGCCGACGTTCGGGCTTTCACCAACGGATTTCGCGCCAATCGGATGGTGCGGGCTGGGTGTGACCGTGTTGTCGGTTTCCCAGTGTGGACTCTCGAGCGCGGTCGGCACGAGGTAATCGGTGAAGTTCGTGGCGAGGTTGTTGCCCGCTTCGTCGTAGCCAATTTCTTGCATGAAGGCGATGGCGAATCCTTCGGTCAGTCCGCCGTGTACTTGGCCTTCGACAATCATTGGGTTGATGATCGTGCCGCAATCGTCCACCGCGAGGAAGCGTCGGACTTTGGTTTCACCGGTGTCCACGTCCACATCGACGACTGCAACGTAGGTGCCGTGTGGGAAGACCATGTTGGGTGGGTCGTAGTACAGCGTGGCCTCGAGTCCGGGTTCGATATCGCCGGGGTTGGTGTAGGCGGCGAAGGCGATTTCTTTCATCGTCACGCTTTTGCCGGGTACACCCATGACCTCAAATTTGTAGTCTTTCCACTCGAGGTCGCGTTCATCCACCTCGAGAAGATGGGCTGCGAATTTCTTGGCCTTCTCGCGGATTTTGCGTGCGGCGAGCGCGAGTGCTCCACCGGCAACCGGTGTTGATCGGCTGGCATACGTGCCGAGGCCGTATGGCGCGGTGTCCGTATCGCCCTCTTCAACCAGGAAATTTTGTGGATCTAGTCCCAATTCTTCGGCAACAATTTGCGCCCAGGTCGTCTCGTGGCCTTGACCTTGTGATTTCGTGCCGGTGCGAATGATGCCCGAGCCACTCGGGTGAATGCGAATCTCTGCGCCGTCGAACATTTTAATGCCGAGGATGTCGAAGTGCTTGCTCGGTCCTGCACCCGTGACCTCGGTGAAGGTGCTCAGGCCGATGCCCATGTATTCACCTCGAGCACGTTTTTCGGCCTGTTCTTTGAGCAAGTCTTGATAACCGATTTTCTCGAGTGCGACATCCATCGTGTGTTCGTAATCGCCGCTGTCGTAAGTGAAATTGAGTGGGCTTTTGTACGGGAATTGGTCTTTGCGAATAAAGTTTTTACGGCGCAGTTCGCTGGGGTCCATTTTCAATTCGTCGGCCAGAATGTCGATGGCGCGTTCGATCAGGTAGCTGGCTTCGGTGACGCGGAAGCTGCATCGGTAGGCGACTCCTCCGGGCATTTTGTTGGTGAAGTACGCATCCAAATTCGCGTAGGCCACAGGGAAATCGTAACTGCCACTGACGATGCCGAACATGCCTGCCGGGTATTTGCTCGGGTCGGCGGCGGCATCGAATGCACCGTGATCCGCAACCGTGTTGACTTTCAGCGCGGTCAACTTGCCCTCTTTGGTCGAACCGATCTCGATGTCCATGTGGTAATCACGGGCGAAGCTCGAGGTCAGGTTTTCGGTGCGGGTTTCGATCCATTTGACGGGACGTTTCAGGACCAACGCTCCGGCAATCGCGCAGACGTACCCTGGGTAGACCGGAACTTTGTTGCCGAAGCCGCCGCCGAGATCTGGTGAGATCACGCGAATCTTGTCTTCGGGAATGCCGAGCACCAAGAACAAGGCGGTGCGGTAGACGTGTGGCGCTTGCGAGGTGACATAAAATTGCAGTCGGCCCATCGCGTCAAATTCGGCGACGCAACCGCAAGGCTCGAGTGGCGCAGCGTGAACCCGTGGGAAAACGATGTGTTCTTTAACAACCACTTCGCTCGAGGCGAGCGCGGTATCGGTGGCGCTTTGATCGCCGACGTTCCAGTTGTAAATGTGGTTCGTTTTGCTTTCGCGGTCGTCCCGAAGGATCACTTCATCCTTCATGGATTTGTAAGGATCGATCACCACCTCGAGCGGTTCGTAATCGACTTCGACGAGTTCGGCCATGTCGTAGGCGGCCTCTCGGGTTTCGGCGTAACAGGCGGCAACTTCCTGGTGTTGGTACAAGACCTTGCCGTTTGCCAGCACCATTTGCTTGTCGAGGCCGTGGAAGGTTGGCAACCAACCGACGTTGTACGCGTCCAACTCTTTGCTCGAGACGACCGCGACCGCGCCAGGAATTTTCATGGCCTCAGTCGAATCAATCCCTTTGATGTTCGCGTGCGGGTACGGGCTGTGAACCAGGGCCATGTACAACTGCCCTTTGAGGTTGATGTCGTCAATGTAATTGCCTTTGCCCTGCAAGAAACGCGGGTCCTCTTTGCGTTTCATTGATTTGCCGAGTGCAAATTTTTCGGGTGCGGGTTTGTCTGGTGCGAGGGTCATAAGGGTCTCCTTCAGAATGGAGTGGAAAGTAAAAGCGCGAACAGCCCGCCAGGTGCTGTCTTGTGAGCAAGAAAGTGCCAAGTTGAAAGTGAAAAATCATGTGGCTCGAGGTTTTACTTTGAACTTTTCACTTTCAACTTTTCACTTTCAACTTTTCACTCGCTTTAATCGTCTGCGGCTTGTGCGACCGGTGCGGACATCACGCCTGCGGCTTGCTGTACGGCTTTGACGATGTTGTTGTAACCGGTGCAGCGACAGAGGTTGCCGCTGATGCCCTCGCGGATTTCGTGTTCGGTTGGGTTCGGATTGTTTTTAAGCAAGACCGTGCAAGTCATCATCATGCCGGGAGTACAGTAGCCGCATTGCAGGCCGTGTTGGTCCCAGAAGGCTTGTTGAATCGGGTGTAGCACTCCGTTGTCGGCGAGGCCCTCGACGGTTTGGAATTCGTGACCGTCGGCCATCGCTGCGAACATTGTGCAGGATTTGACGGGAACCGTGCCGTCCATGACGACCACGCAGCAGCCGCAACTCGAGGAGTCGCATCCAACGTGCGTGCCGGTCAGTCCAGCCTGTTCGCGGATGAAGTACGCGAGCAGGGTCCGGTTGTCCACGTCGGCTTTAACCACTTTGCCATTGATTTTCATGGAGACGTTCATGCTTGCACCCCTAAACGCTCGAGCGATTGTTTCAAGCCACGAAGTACGAGCACTCGAGCCATGTCTTTTTTGTACTCTGCACTGCCGCGAGCGTCCGCGTTTGGTGTTGCGATCTTTGGGGCTTCTTCGGCGGCGGCCCGCAGCAACTCGAGGCTGGGTTTCTGACCAACCAGCATCGCTTCGGCGG
>JAYURE010000352.1:0-14628 GCA_043756345.1 Deinococcales bacterium
CGGGCCTGCTGGGTGGAAACAATATCGGCGTTGGCTTGCGCTTCGGCGGCGCTCTGGCGGCGACGGGCATCGGCGACTTCGGATTGCACGACCTTGATGTTCAAGGAGTTGAAGATCAATCCCAGGTCGGTTAACTCTTTGCTGCACGCCTTGCGAATGATGATCGCCAACGGATCGTCGTCCTCTTCGGCGCTGACACTCACGGGTTTCGGCGCGGGTTCGTCGGCTCGAGGGGTGGATTTGGCACTGAAGAGTTGATCGTGCGTCAGAAGGTTGATGGCGCGACGACCGGCGCTCGAGAGCAAGTCGTTGAGGATCGCCATTTGTTCCTCGTAGGGCTTGGAAAAGAATCGGTTGGCGGCGGTTTGAATCAGCGTGCTCGTGTCACCGACGCTGACGATGGCGCTCGCCAGAACCCGAACCTTGATCGGGCGTGGAATGCCGCTCTGGTCAATGTCCGCCGTCTGGTCCGTGATGTCGAGGTCAACATTGATCGCCTTGCTCGAGAGCGTCGTTCCAGTCGTCAGGAGCGGCACTTCGAGACTCTTGCCCGGACCACGGTAGATGTTGGTCGTGCCGGAAAGCCAGGAAACCATGCGGATCGTACCGGCCTCGACGTTGCGCAGAAAACTCGAGACGATCAAGGGAATGACGATCAGGAGTACGACGACGGCGATGATGATGGGGATGAATAATTCCATGAATTCCTCGAACTTTCTTTCTGGGGGTGAGGCGTTATCTGGTCAGCGCGGTCACGGTTTCAAATACGACTCGAGATTGTTATCGGTTCCTTAATCGATCAGGGAAACGATGCAGTTCCCAGCGTCATTCACGCTTTCGATGCGTAACGTGTTGCCACGGGTGACTCGAGCTTCCTGTCCCGATTTCAACGTGCCGAGCACTTGGCGAACCTGTCCGTCCAACTCGAGTTCGATCAAGCCTGAACCGCTCGCGTCGAAATCCATCACGGCTTTGGCTCGTGAGAATGCAGCACTTTCGAGGTTTTGGGCGGGTTTGGAGGCAAATCGCATCATCAGCTTCCAGTACGGTTGGATTAAGATGGTCTCGAGGGCAATTGCGCCAATGATGGCGAGCGGAATGCTCAGTGCGAGGATCACGAACTTTTCGGCGACCAGTCCGACCGCCCCGAAGCCGAGCGCGAGGCTGAAAATCACCCGTGGTGAGATCAGTGTCAACCATTTGGTGCTCGAGCTTGCATCGTGGTCGTGTCCGTGATGGCTCGAGTCAGAATGCCCATGTGAATGCCCGTGTCCACCTGAACCGTGACCCACGCCGAGCGCTGTCATGGCGAGCAGCCCGACCAGTCCGAGAATCATGCTTGAAAGAAACATCGTTGAGCCTCCTCGACCAACGATACGGGCTCAACGTGCTTTCGGTTCCATTTGCTGACGCGAATCGCGCAAGTCTGTGACGTGGAAACCATTCCATTCGAGACCTTGCTCTCACTGTCAACATCTCGTCAGGTTTATAGTTTTCCATCATGGCCTCTCCAAGTCCCACAGTTGGGCACCAGCGGGCTGTTTACCAACGTTCTCTCAAAGCCCGACCTCGAGTCGAGTACTCGAGTGAGTATTTTTTCAGGCCGTTGGCGCATCTGGTCGTCAGTGCGCTGCTGCCGTTGCGGGTTCCGCCGACGGCACTCGTGGCGTTTCACACCTGCCTGGGCATTTTCTCAGGTGTGCTGGTCGCGCAGGGGCATTGGATTTGGGCCGCGTGGCTGATTCAGGTCAAAACGGTGCTCGACAACGCCGACGGTCAACTGGCTCGAGCTTCTGGCATGACTTCGGAGATTGGTCGTTATGCGGATACTGAGGGTGATTTGCTCGTCAATGCGGCGCTGTTCTGGGGCATCGGCGCGGCGACAGGCCAACTTTGGCTCGCGGCACTCGCCTTCGTCGTCCTGACCGTGCTGCTCTCAGTCGATTTCAACCTCGAGTATTTGTACAAGCGCGAACGCGGCGAGGTGTTCCGCGCATCACCGGACTCGAGCCATGAGAATCAGTTCGTGCTCGGCGCATTGGCTGGATTTTACCGGCTGTTTTTCAAGCCTCAAGACACGGGGATTCGTACTTTCGCCGATGCCCGATTTGAACGAATCTTCTCGAGGTTCCCGAATGCTGAACGCCGTCAGGATGCGCTGCTCGCCTATCACGAACCTGGAGCCCTGTTCGTCCTCGCCAACCTCGAGCTTTCAACACAGTTGGCTGCGCTGGGAATTTTCTTGATGCTTGGCAAACCGGGATTGTACTTGTGGTTCGTGATCGCCTCTGGCCTCGCCCTGGCCTTGCTGCAATGGCGGCGCGAACGAATCGCCACCCGAATCCTCCAAAGCTGAAGTCGATATCTCAGTCCAGCCGAGGCTCGAGGTTTCATGCCGTATTTTGCGGTACTGCAATCTGATCTGCAATAACTTTGCGAGCCCGGTCACGTTTAAGACGTAATGACGGGCACATCCAAATCACTTTTCACCGCGCATGATGAAACGCCTCGAGATCAAACACTCGAGGATGGGAGAAGACTTGACCGCAATCGCCACCAAACGCTATCCCTTGCCCGCCGTCGCCGCGTTGATCGCCGGTCCGAGCGGTCGTGTCCTGATCGTCCGCACCCACAAATGGTCCGGTCTGTGGGGCGTGCCCGGAGGCAAAGTCGATTACGGCGAAACCCTCATGACGGCCCTGAAGCGCGAGATGTCCGAGGAGGTCGGCCTCGAGATTCGTGATCCGGTTTTCGCGTTTGCCTCCGAACTGATCGAGGACCCAAAGTTTCACAAACCCAACCATTTCATCTCACTCGAGTACGTGGCGTTTGCCGATCACGAAAACGTGGTTTTTAACGAAGAGATCGCCGAGTTCGCCTGGGTCACGCTCGAGGAATCGTTCAATTATCCCGTGAACCTCTACACTTTGCGCCTGCTCGAGTGGTGTCGTCAACGCAACTGGCCTGAGGTTCACGCATGAAAACCGCGCTCGTCACCGGTTCGGCTCGAGGCATCGGGCGTGGTGTCGCGCTCGCGCTGGCCGAGGCCGGTTATGGCGTTGCGATTCACTACCGTTCGTCGGCTGATGAAGCTGAGCAGACCCGACTCGAGGCGCAAGTATTTGGAGTCAAAGCCATCTCACTTCAAGCCGACCTCACCGATCCAAAACAGGCCGAAAAGCTTGTGCTCGAGGCTGCGAATCAACTTGGCGGCTTGGGCGTGCTGGTCAACAACGTCGGCAATTACAAGAAAGATTCTCTGACCGAAATGCCGCTCGAGGACTGGCACGAGATGTTCGACACGAACCTGCACTCGAGCTTTTACACATGTCGCGCCGCCATCCCGATCATGCGTTCCCAAAAGTTTGGTCGGATCATCAACTTCGGGTACGCGGGCGCGAACAACCTGATCTCGAGGCCGCGCACGACCGCCTACGTGATCGCCAAAACCGGCGTGACCCTGATGACCAAAGCCATCGCCGCGACCGAAATTCAGCACGGCATCACTGCGAATGTGATCGCCCCCGGCGTGATCGAAAACAGCATCTCGCAACCGATCTCTGACATTCCCGCAGGTCGGCTCGGACGGATCGATGAAGTCTCGAGTGCGGTCATGTACTTCCTGTCCCACCAAGCGCAATACCTCACCGGACAAACGCTCGAGGTCGCGGGCGGCTGGAACCTCTAAACAGTTTTTTCTGAAAACATTCTTCCCTTTTCGCTTTCGCCCTTTTGCCGGTGAGCAACTCAGCCGGACTTTTCAAAGGAGATCAATATGCTCAAACCAATGGATGAATTTGATGGTGCTCAACTTGGCATCAACGCGCTCGAGGCGGTTCGCCGTGAACGGCTCGCGGACCTGACGCACGACTGGCTCGAGACCATCGGCGAAGACCCGACCCGGGAAGGCATCCTGAAGACGCCGCAGCGTGTGGCCAAAGCCTGGGATTTCCTGACCGGCGGCTACCGCATGACGCTCGAGGAGGTCGCCAACGACGCCGTGTTTGCCGCAGAGGGTTCACAGATGGTCGTGGTCAAAGACATCGAGTTTTATTCGATGTGCGAGCATCACATGCTGCCGTTCTTCGGACGGGCGCACATTGGGTACATCCCGAAAGACAAAATTCTCGGCCTCTCAAAGTTCGCCCGAATCACCGATTTGTTCGCCCGTCGCCTGCAAGTCCAAGAACGCATAACCACCCAAATCGCCGAGGCGGTCATGGAAATCCTCGAGCCTGAAGGCGTCGGTGTGGTGCTCGAAGGGCAGCATTTGTGCATGGCGATGCGTGGTGTGCAGAAGCAAAACTCGAGCACGGTCAGCACGGCAATGTTGGGTGTCTTCCGCGAGGATTCACGCACGCGCCAGGAGTTCATGGAAGCGATCCAGAATCCGTTCAACCGTCGTTAAGGATTGGCGGGAAGGTTCGCCTCAAACAACTCGAGGATTTTGAGCGCACGCGGCAATTTGATCGCGTGCGCTTGTTCGTAACCGCTTGGGTTTCGGGTGCGGAACCAATGCAGGTCGTTCAATGTTTGCAGGGCGATGTACGCGCCGAATCGCGCCTCAACGCCCTCGGTTTTGGCGAGTCCAAAGCCAAGTTCAAACGCGGTTTCAATCTCGAGTTGATCCAAAGTTCCGGTCGTGAAAATGGCGATATCTCGAGCCGGATCGTCCCAGTCTGAACGGGTCCAATCGACGACGAGCACTTGACCATCGTTGGTCATCAAAATGTTGGCACTGTGCAAATCCAGATGGCACAACCGGGCCTCAACCTCGAGTGAGCCGAGTTGCAATGCGTTTCGCACGAGCTTGAACAACGGTTCGTGATCCGGTTCAGCCAGGGTGCGGCGAAACCGCTCGAGTTTGGCACGAACCCCGGCGAGGTTAACGCCCTCGAACCCAATGTGCGCGTGCAATTTGTGCAAAAAGCTGGTCATTCTCGGCATGGCTTTCACAATGTCGTCAGCCTCGAGCGGTTGGCCCGGAAGGTGCCGAATCTCGAGCAATTCCAGGCCATTCAAGTTTCGCGCCCCGAGCACCCAATCGCCAAATCCGGCCCGGACCATGTTGAACGCCTCGAGACGGTTCAGGCCAATCGATTCGCGGAAAACCTTGATGATCCGTTCGGGTTGTCCATCCGTGCCGATTGCGGCGTAAACGCGGGATTGGAAGCCGCCACCGATGCGTTGCAGATGGCCGAATTCCTGCTCGAGGGTCTCGAAGATCTGTTGCTCGAGCGTTGCTGCGTTTGCGGTCACGCGAGATGATACCGTGCGGTCGCGTTTGCGCGGGCCGCCTGACCGTCGAATGCTCAGTGCTCAAATGTTCAAAGGACATTAAACCTGATAAGACTTGTCAGGATAGAATCACTTCGAGAAAGAGCAGTCTCGACTCAACACATCACAGCAGGTCACTCAGCGAAAGACCGTCACAGGAGGATTTATGCCATACGCGCACCCCGAAGTTCTCGTCAGCACACAATGGGTTCTCGAGCATCACAAAGACGTCAACATTCGTCTTGTCGAAGTGGACGAAGATTTTTTGCTTTACGAACAGGGTCACGTGCCCGGAGCCGTCAAGATCGATTGGCACACCAACCTGCAACGCGACGACATCCGTGATTTTATTGATGAGCGCGGCTTTGAAAAACTCGTCTCGAGCCTGGGGATCAGCAACGATATGACCGTGATTTTTTACGGCGATAAGAACAACTGGTGGGCGGCCTACGCGCTATGGTTCTTCAAGTACAACGGTCACGCGAACTGCAAACTGATGAACGGTGGTCGTGCAAAATGGACCAGCGAGAACTTGCCGCTCGAGACCGCCGAACCGACTTACCCGACCACCAATTACAAAGTCCCATACCGTGACGCCAGCATTCGTGCATTTGCGCCAGAGGTTTTGAAGCACTTGCTTGAGGTCAACGCTGGACGTGGCGCATTGGTCGATGTGCGCAGCCCGGATGAGTTCAGCGGCAAGATGACGCACATGCCCAACTACCCGCAAGAGGGCGCGTTGCGGGCCGGTCACATTCCGGGCGCAGCCAGCATCCCTTGGGCGACCACCGTCAACGAGGATGGCACGTTCAAGACCCCGGACGAACTTCGCGCCATTTACGAACCCAAGGGTGTCACGCCAGACAAAGACGTGATCGCCTACTGCCGCATCGCCGAACGCTCGAGTCATTCCTGGTTTGTCCTCAAATACCTGCTTGGTTACGAGCGCGTGCGCAACTACGACGGCTCCTGGACCGAATGGGGCAACATGGTTGGCGTGCCGGTCGAAAAATCAGTTTGAACTGATTCGCAGCGAACAAGTTTTCAGGCGGGCCACTCGAGTTTGGAGTGGCCCGCCTGTTGATGATTTTTTGGGTTTTGATGTTTTCGAGGTTGGACCCAACGAGGCCTGTCCGAGTAAATCTCGAGGCTTAACGGGTTGGATCTGAGGCGATCACGCCGCCAGGATTGACGATGCCAGCATCACGCACACCCGGCAAAAGGTTCATCATTTCGCTTGGCATTTGACAGAGCTTGACATCTTCAACCGTGAGGTCGCTGCCGATGGCACTGCGAATGTTGACGGCTGTCACTTTGCCATCTGCGACCGTGTACAAGGGAATGTTGACCCGATGCGAAACATTGTAAGCACCCAGATTTGCGAAGTACTTGTTCGGTTTGCTCGAGACTGTCTCGAGGTAGATCGAACTGGTTGAAGCGGATTTGACCTTCAGGCTGATGTATTGATCGATCCGCAAGGAGTTCTTGAATCCGTACTTGACCAGTGATTTCTCGGTGGTTGATGTACTCGAGGCCACACCCGATTCGGTGGTGAATTCGATGCCGCTCGAGATGGTTGGTTTGATTCCGGTGTTTCCGCAGTCGCCTCCGAGGTTGGCAGCGTTTTGAATCAGGAAGTAATTGCGGCTCCATTCGTCGGCTCCATCGACGGGTTTCATTGACCGAATCATGAATGCTTCAGGGAATTCCCAGACTAAGATTTTCGGCGGATTGTTCTGAAAGCGATCCGAATTGAGGTAATCGAACAACGGGGTCCATGGGCCTTTGCCTGATTCGGCATTGTTGACCACTTCTTTGGAAAGGTGATATCCGAGGCCTTCGACGAAACCAAAGGAACGGTTTTCGGAGTAACTCGTGCCAACCACATCGATTCCGCTTTGGCGGTCGCCAAGCAGGTCGTTTGAAGCTTTGGCGAGGAAGTTCACCGGTTTGAATAACTCGCGTTTGAGTTTGGTCCGTTCGGACTCCGGCAGTGCCCGGTAATAGTTGCCGTTGAATTCCTCGGGCTCACTCCATTCGATGTCGTATTTGACTTCGGGTAGGGTCTCGAGGGTGCTGGCGTATTTGCCCCGGATTGCTTGGGCAATGATTCTCGAGGCTTCAACGCCTCCAATCGAGGACCAGTGGTTGTCTTGGCGCAGGTACATGGGGAATTGGGCGTCGTATCGTTTGCCTGAAGTCATAAATGCGGTATTCAGGTCTGGCGCGAAGACACCGGCTTTTTGCAGGGCGGGCAGTTTCCGTTGGTAAAACGATTTGAGATTCGGCACCAATTTGAAGCTGTTGGGCAGTTTGTTTTCGTAAATGCGTTCGACCATCGGCACCATCGCAAAGACCAATTTGATGTTGCGTTTGGCGAGAACCTTGTTGACCTGGGCGATCAAGTTGATGCCAGCATCGACTCGAGCCTCGGATTGTTTTTGGCTCTTGATGTACCAATTCAAGTCTTCGAGTCCACTGAAGATGAATCCGTCCTTGCCGTTGGACAGGCCGTTGGCGTTTTGTGCGGTCGCAGTGAGGGTCAGCGCCGTCGCTGCGACGAAGCCAAGGAAGCGTCTGCCTCGACGGTGGCTTGGGGCAGGGTTGCCGGTCTGGTTGACGTTGCGTAGTGATCGCATGTCCATACTGTAGAATGTGAAGTTTAAGTTCGGATCAAAGGGACCGGGACCTGGGACTAATTCCGAATTCGTCTCGAGGTGAAACACAGACCTTGATGGTCTTTGATTAGATTTACCCGTGTTCCACGGCTTAAATCAGTTCTTGGCGGTCAGTTCATGAGCGTCGCGTCAGGTGGCTGACAGCATCGAGGATGGACCACATCAGTTGGCGAGAAACCGGAACTCTGAACCAATTTGCAACGACGCCCGCAAAGAAATTGGTCCTGGTGTCAACCCAATCAGAGCCTCGAGCCCCAGTTCTGAGATCCGCTCTGCAATCCGATCTGCCTCTGGATGCGTCCCTTCGAGCCGGACCAGATTGCAATTGCTTGGCTCTAGCAGATCACACGGATGACTCGGGCCAGAATCCCAGGCAATCAGTGTCGGGATCAAGCCATCACCGGGCAGGCTGCCGTCCGCTGGAACGGTGATGCTCCACGAGAACGAGCCTCGAGTCATCGCATGGATTGAACCGTGTTCGGGCAGTCGGACTGTCTCGAGGTCTCCGGTTGTGACCCGAACCACCCAGTGCAGCAAGCGTGGGCTGCTCGCAAACGAATCCAGCCCAAACCAGCGTGGAACCTCTGGTTTGATGCCATCAGGATCTACTGCAATCACCTCGAGGTAGGATTTCGTACCGACTCTCAGCAGACAATTGTGTGTTCCCATGCGTTCGTGCCGCCCGCCCGGATGCATCTCGAGCCCCAATTGCTCACGGACGAAAAGGCGACCCTCTTCGAGCGAAGTGGCAGCCACGACCAGGTGATCCAATTCAAGTTTTCGCATCCTGTTCATTGTGACCTGGATTTAATTCCGTAACGCAATCTGCGACCACTGTCGCCCGGGATTCATCTCGTCGATTCATCTCGTTATTGTCAATAGCCGGTAAACTCGAGGCATGAAACTTTTTGTGACCGGAGGCGCAGGACGCATGGGCAGCACGTTGCTGCCCTTGCTGGCGCAACACGGCTGGCAAATGACCGCGCCACGCAGCAATCAACTCGACATCACCGATGAAACCGCTGTCGCCCGAGCGCTCGAGCTTGCCCAGCCTGAGGTAGTTTTGCACCTGGCGGCCTATACCGATGTGGCCAAGGCAGAACATGAACGCGAACGCGCTTGGGCGGTGAACGTGGTTGGCACGAGAAACTTGGCCCGGCATACGCTCGGACGGTTCGTGCATTTTTCCACCGATTACGTTTTTAGCGGTGAACGTGGCATGTACCTCGAGACGGATATCCCGAATCCGGCCAACTTTTACAGCCAGACCAAAACGGTCGGCGAAGAGGCTGCACGTCAAGCCCGACGTGCCCTGATCGTCCGTACCAGTTTTAAGGATTCAGTCTGGCCTTACCCGGTGGCCTTCGAGGATCAATTCACCTCGGCGGATTTTGTTGACGTGATCGCCAATGAGATGCTGACCATGATCAACAACCTCGGAATGATTGATCATGACATTTTGCATGTTGTCACCGAACGCAAAAGCATCTTTGAACTCGCCAGAAGGCGCAACCTGGAGGTTCAACCCGGCTCGAGGTTGAAGGCGAACGTTCACATCCCACCGGATGTCAGCTTGGATGCTTCACGTTGGTTGGCGCTTAAAGACCGGATCTCGAGTTCCAAAGCCAGTCTTTAACCGCAGGCGGTACAGTAAGATCATGAGTACAGAAAACATCCCAGCCGATTCCAACGCATCTGAAGCTCCCTTTATCCCCGTGATTCTTGCTGGAGGCAGCGGTGAACGCTTCTGGCCACTCTCGAGGCGGGCCAAACCCAAGCAATTCCTGCAACTCGATGGTACGGGCCGCAGCCTGATTCAGGCGACCGCTGACCGTCTCGCCCCTATGTGCGATGGTCTCGAGCAGATTTATATCGTCACTGGACAACAACATCGCGGCCTGATCCTCGAGCACCTGCCGGACTTGCCACTCGAGAACTTGGTTGTCGAACCGATGGCACGTGATACTGCCCCCGCCGTGCTGCTGGCCGCCCTGCGAGTCCGGGCACATCATGGTCCGAATGCGATCATGGGAGTGTTTCATTCAGACCATCGGATCGGAAACTTGCCTGCGTTTCATCTGGCCGTCGCTGCGGCCATTGAAGCCGTCAAACTCGAGGGCGGCCTGGTCACGCTTGGCATGACGGCAACCTATCCAGCGACCGGCTACGGTTACATCGAGAACGGTGCCCAAAAATGTCACCTTGGACCGTTCAACCTCAATGAAGTCTCGAGGTTCGTCGAAAAACCTGACCTTGAGACGGCTGAAGGTTTCCTGGCCACCGGTCGTTACTCCTGGAATGCGGGCATGTTTTTGTTTCGTGTTTCAACCATCATCGAAGAATTCGCCACCCACGCACCGGATTTGCTGGCAACGCTCGAGCCGGTTCACCATGGCACACGTGCCGCATTGACCGCCGCCTTCGAGAGCTTCGGCAAGATCTCGGTCGATGTCGCCATCATGGAGCAATCAAAACAGGTTCTGGTCATTCCCGCCGAATTCGAATGGGACGATCTAGGCGATTGGAATGCCGTGGCACGGTTGTTTCAGGGCAGCAGCCCGAACGTCGAAGTCGGGCAACACCTTGGATTGGATACCTCTGGCGCGATCTTGTACACGACCGGTGATGATTTGATCATTACAATTGGTCTCGAGGATGTCGTTATTGTCCGTGATGGTGGCGTGATTCTGGTGGCCCGCAAAGACCGCACGCAGGACATCAAGAAATTGGTTGAACGGATGAAGCAAAATCCAGAGCTTGAAAAATACGTCTGAGCCACGTTGGTTTGTTTCGGGGATATGGCGCGGTCGGTTCGGACCTCGCTGTTCGCATTCAACGAGGTCTGGTTTCTTTTCCAGTCAACATGAGTCGATTGGTGGTCTGAAATCTGGCAGGCAAGAGTCAAGGATCTAGCATAATAAATTCACAAAACAGAAGTAATCGTGAATTAAATCACATGATACAGTTTTAAAAAAGGCTCCAAAACAGAGGAGCCCTCGAGTTCAAAGTAAAACCTTATTCGCTAGGAACTTTGATCTTGCCTGAGGTGATGTCAGCCTCGATCTGCTTCAAATCGGCCACCGTCTTCGCCGAAATGAGTGCCTTGTTGTAATCATCCAGTGCGTAACCAACGCCATCGTTCTCGAGACCGAATTCGCGTGGACCGGTCTTCCATGGCTTGTTCGTAGCCACGTCTTTGATGACGTTGTACACGGCCACATCGACGCGCTTGAGCATCGATGTCAAACCGTGATTGAGGGTTGCAGCGTTCTTATCCGTGTCACCGAGATCGTTTTGGTTTTTGTCAACACCGATAAAAAACAAAGGCCGGTCAGAGGCTTTGCACTTGGCGCTGTAATCGGCTGCTTTCTTGATTCGCAGCATTGCTGAATTCATGGCTTTAAACTTGGTGCCTTTTGGCAGTTTTGATGCCGAGATACACCTGGTTTCGGTCACATAGCTGATCGCACCATTACCAGAAGCGCCCGCTGCGGCGTAGATGATGTCTGCGCCTTGCGAGTTCTGGTTGGTGGCGATTTCCTTGGCCTTGGCTGGGTCGTTCCAGGCTGTTGGCGTGGTGCCGACGTAGTTGCTGATGACCTTACAGGTCGGGCAGGCCGCTTTGACGCCCGCGACGTAACCGGCATCGAACTTGTGAATCAATGGGATGTCCATGCCGCCGATAAAGCCAACGGTTCCGGTGCTCGAGGTTTTACCGGCGATGTAGCCGACCAAGAAGCTGCCTTCGTGCTCGCGGAAGACGAGTCCGGTGGTGTTTGGACCCTCTGGCACGTCATCCACCACAGCAAATTTGACGTCTTTGAAGTCTTTAGCAGTTGCAGTGATTGCTGGGTTGTTGGCGAAGCCAACACCAATCACAACATCGAAACCGGATTGCGCAAAGTTGCGGATACCCTGTCCAACTTGGCTCGGATCGGCGGGTTCAAAGTCTTTGACTTCGGCTTTGAATTCCTTGGCTGCGCGTTGTGAGCCTTCGTAGGCGCTTTGGTTGAACGACTTGTCGTTCTTGCCGCCTGCGTCGAAGGCCATGCCGACACGGATTGGGGTCTGACCGCTCGAGACTCCGACGATCAGCGCTGCGGTGATTGCTCCCATTGCAAGGTATTTCTTCATATTTCTCCTCCTGCTTGCTGGTGGTACGCCTGTCATTATGCCAGACCTAACGTGCTTTTCAACTGGTCTGGCTGACTGTTTCTTGATGGAGTGACAAATAGGTGTCAAAGACTCACTCTAAGGAAATTGGAACAAAAAATTCTCGAGCATATATTAATCGTGAATTAAATCACATATTATTCGTTTGATGATGGTTTTACCCATTAAGCAGAGACATTCAAAACGAAAATTTGGCTCAGCGCCTAAAGTCTCAAGATCAACCGTGACAAGAAAAAAACCGCACAACAGGGGAGACCGTACCTCGGAAAAATCAAAGGTTAATCCTCCCTGTCACGCAAAGACTCCATCGCCTCGAGCGCCTCACGGCGAACCTCCATGTCCATCTTTGCGTAAATTGCCGAGGTGTTCACACTCGCATGACCCAATACATCGGCCACCACATGCAAATCTCGAGTAGCACGATACAAATGCGTACCCGCCGTCCGCCGCAAAGTGTGCAGGCCAAAAAGTTCCGGTGGTAAACCTAAACGCTCGTAATACCCCTTGGCAATAAACCTCGCACCATCCGTGGTCAAACGTTTTCCACCTGACGCATTCCTCGAGACGCTGACCAAAAGAGCCGTCTCAATCGGACTGATCTCGTTACGCAATTCCAAACCTTTGCGAACCTCGAGCCAGGCGATACACAACTCAGACAGGTTTTTGGAGAGTGGCACGATACGACGCTTGCCGCCCTTGCCAGATCTCACCACCAGGCGTTTGAGTCCAAGCTCGAGGTCAACCACGTCCAAACCAATGATTTCCATCGCCCGTAATCCGGCAGAACCACCCAGCGCGAGCAGCAGCGCATCTCGGGTTCGGCGTGGATCGTCCGCCTCAAATTTATCGGCTGGTGCGGCGATCAAATCACGGTAGACAGCAGGGGAGAGCGCAGACTTTTTTAGGTGTGCCGGTGTTGGGTCTCTGGGGGCTTTGACCTCGGCAGCCGGGTTGCGTTCAGCCGCTCGAGCCCAGACGAGGGCTCTAAACAACGCACGGATTCCGTTCAAGTACGTGGCAATGCTTCCGGGCTTCATTCCTTCGGATTGCAGTTGCACCATCCAGAGTTCCACATCATCTTCTGGCAGGCGCGAAAGTTCTCGGCGGACACCATCTGAGCCCGAGCAAAAGTTGAGAAATCTTCCAATGGCGACGCCATACAACCGCCGGGTTTCGTCCGATGTTTCCGCCTTGCGAGCACTTTTCAGGGTCATATAATGGTTGAGCAACTCGAGCAATGTTTCAAGATCCTGGTCATGCGCGGCCCGCACAGCTTCGCGCTTGCGGTTCTCGAGGTTCTGAAACCGGCTCGAGAGGATGAGTTCGTAAGTCATGCTTTTTCCTCGAGTTTTTCCATGAACAACGCGAACAGGTCGTTCATTTGATCGGTGAAACCCCAACCGAATCCTTGAGCACTTTTCAGAATGGTTTTGAGTCCTGGCAGTTCGGCCTGTGGTTCCTGAAATTGCAGGATTAACTCGAGCGCAACCTCCCACATGTCTTCAAGGCTGATGTAGAACGCTTCGTTAATGTCACCGTATTGCTTGGTGGCCCAAATCCCATTTTGCACAAAATGCAGCATCATCTCGAGACGATCGTGTTGCGGCGCGATCTTGGCAAACTGATGTACAGCCCGTTTCGCCTCGGCAGGTTTGAAACTTGGGAATCCTCGAGGTGGGTTGAATGCTCTGGCGATTGCTTTTAACACTGGGGCTTTCATGGCTTCAAGGCTGGCCTCTTGGTCCACGAGACCCATGAGCAAAGCTTGGTTTTGTTTGGAGAGGTCATAGAGTGATTTGATGACTTCGAGCAGATCGCTCGAGTCGTATCCGGTCAATTCCTTCTTGATGCGAGTCCAGGTGGGTGCTTTTGACATGCATAACAATACCATACTTAGGTTTCGTAGAATAAAGCTAAGTATAGCTTTTGGCTGAGGTAGGCTTTGAGGGGCAAAATAGACTCACGTTTGGGATTCGGTAAATGACGGAATTCACCAGCCCTAATCCCATCTTTGCACTACAATCAAACCAGGCTCTATTAGACCTTTGAATCTCGAGACCCGGAGGAACCGATGAAGAAATTTTTAACTGCATTCGCCCTGCTCGCCCTGACCCTTTCCGCCTGCGCCCCGAGCGCCGACCGGCCCAGCCTCAAACCCGTCTTGATCAAACTCGACAAGGCTGTTTCACCCGGCGAGGTTCTGGCGATCCAGGGCCGTTACTTGGGTGGACCGCAAAACTCACAAGTTGTTTTCAACGCCGATGATGTTGGTGATAACGGCAATGACGCGCCAGCCTCGAGCATCGTCTCTTGGACAAGCACCGACATCTCGATCAAGGTTCCAGCGGGCACCCGTCCGACGGGTCGCTTCTTGTACGTGCGTGTCGGTGGCGTGCTCTCAAACGGATTGCCTTACAGCGTCAATCCGTAAATTCTCAACTCGAGTTTGTGGAACGTGCCAGATCCCTGGTGCGTTCTTTTTTTGCGGCAATTCAGACCG
>JAYURE010000353.1:0-1809 GCA_043756345.1 Deinococcales bacterium
TGACCAGAATGTACTGACCAGAATGTACTGACCAGAATGTACTGACCAGAATGTACTGACCAGAATGTACTGACTAAAATGTGCTGGCAATACTCGAGGTACACCAATGGACAAAACCTGGCAACTCCAAGAGGCCAAAAGCCGATTCTCCGAGGTGGTTGAACGCGCCAGCCAAGGCGAAGTGCAAATCGTCACCAAACACGGTCAGAACACCGTCGCCATCATCAGCTATCAAGAGTACGCAAGCTGGAAGGCGGACCACACCACGCTGCTCGAGGCACTGCGACCGAGCAATGAACTTCTCGAGAATTCTGATTTGAGCGATGCAGAAATTGACACGCTTTTCGCACGCCAAGCCGCCAAGGTTCGAGCGCTGGACCTCGAGTGAACTACTTGCTTGACACCAACGTTGTTTCCGAAACCTCGAAGAAAACACCTGACCCGAATGTTTTGGCTTGGCTCGGTCGGACCACGCTGGCCGAAACGGGCATTTCGGCCATGACCATCGGCGAAATTCGACGAGGCATTGAACTCGTTCCCGAGGGGACCAGACGGGTAAGGCTCGAGACTTGGTATCAACAACAGGTGCAGGTCGCATTCGCCGGTCGCACCCTGGGGTTGGATGACCGGGTGATGGAATGCTGGGGCGAACGCATGGCGGCACTCTCGAGCAAAGGCGTGAGCATTGAACCTCTTGATGCCCTCATCGGGGCGACGGCACTGGTTCATGGATTAGTATTGGTGACGCGCAACACCGGTCATTTTCTCGCCTTTGGGGTCACACTCGAGAACCCTTGGCAGTAACCCGATTACAGCGGCATGTTCCCATGCTTGCGGTACGGCCTGACCTCGGTTTTTCCCTCGAGCATTTCCAAGTGCCTGATCAGGTGCTCTCGGGTACGTTCTGGTTCGATCACGTCGTCAATGTAGCCTCGAGCGGCAGCGACGTAAGGATTATCAAAAGCGGTTTTGTATTCGGCGATTTTGCTGGCTCGAGTGGCGTCTGGTGTGTCGCTTTTCAAAATTTCGCGGCGGTAAATGATGTTGGCTGCACCTTCTGCTCCCATGACAGCGACGGCTGCGGTCGGCCAGGCCAGAACCACATCTGAACCCATGTCTCGAGAGTTCATGGCCAGGTACGCGCCACCATAGGATTTTCGGGTGATCAAGGTGATTTTGGGCACGCTGGCTTCACTGTAGGCGAACAGCATTTTTGCGCCGTGCCGAATGATGCCTTGGTGTTCTTGGGTCACACCGGGCAGGAAACCGGTGACATCGACCAGGGTCACGATGGGCACGTTGAAGCAGTCACAGGTGCGAATGAAGCGGGCGGCTTTGTCGCTGGCATCAATATTCAAAACTCCGGCCATGTATCGCGGGTTGTTGGCGACAATGCCAACGCTGCGTCCGCCAAGTCGGGCGAATCCGCAGATGATGTTTTTTGCCCAATCGGGTTGAATCTCGAGAAAATCCCGGTCGTCTACCAGAATTCGGATCACATCGATCATTGGGTACGGTTTGCGTTGGTCTGGGTTGACAATCTCGAGAACTTCCGGGGTTTTGCGATTGCTCGGGTCTTTGCTGACTCGCTGGGGCGTTTGTTCTTTGGCATTGGCGGGCAAATGCGACAGAAGCTTCTTGATCCCCTCGAGCACCGCTTGATCGTTCTCAAACTCGAGATGGGCGACACCGGATTTGCGGGTGTGAACGTCCGCACCGCCGAGTTCTTCAAAGCTGACGTCTTCGCGGGTCACGGATTTGATCACTTCCGGCCCGGTGATGAACATGTAACTCGAGCCTTTGGCCATC
>JAYURE010000354.1:0-1808 GCA_043756345.1 Deinococcales bacterium
CATCGGCTGGCTGCCCAACGTCTAATCCATAGCGCTCTGATCCAAGAGAAAAGGCTCGAGGCGCAATATGCCTCGAGCCTTTTTTATCTCGCGCTTCACTTCAACAATGGCACCCGGTCAAAACTCGAGCCAAGAATTTCCCGACTCGGAATCTTCAACCACTGGTCCAAAGCAGTCGCGTACACCTGCCTGAAATCTGTGGTGAATCGCGGATCGCCATCGTCCAACTTCTCGAGGTCCGGGTATGCGCCGTACAGTCCACCCTTGACGCCTTTGCCCAGGCAGAACATCATCCCCGCCTTGCCGTGATCGGTTCCCGCGCTGGCATTCTCGGCCAGACGACGCCCGAACTCCGAAAAACAAACGATCATGACATCATCCTCGCGGCCTTGCGCTTTGATGTCGGCACGGAAGGCGGCCAGGGCACTCGAGAGGTTCTCGAGCAGAACCGGATGCTCCTCGGGCTGTCCAGCGTGCGTGTCGAACCCGGTGATGCTGGTGTAAAAGACGCGCTGACCGACATCGGCGGCGATCAGGCGGGCAATGTCGTTCAGGTTGCCGGAAAGCTTGTTCTCCTTCGGGTCGGGGTACTTCGAGCCCGGCTTGTACTTGCCGACGCCTTTCTGAACCTTCTCGCTGTCGGAGAGCATTTGCAGCGTGCTTTGGCGCAAGGTTTCAGATCGACCCTCGAGAGGCTGGGCCAGAATCGAATTGAACGCATTTTTGATTTCGGGATCGAGCTTGATTTGAAAACGATCCACGTTCGGGAAGCTCGGCAGGATCAGGTCCTCGCCGCGCAAGGCCAACGGGGTCGTACCGCCAATGTGCGTGGCGCAGAACGGATCGCCGTACTTTTCGGCGATCTTACCGACCCAACCGGCGGTTTCTCTGGCGCTCGGATCGGCAGTGTGCCAGATCGCCATGCTCTCAAAATGTGAACGGTTCGGGTTCGGATAACCGACACCTTGCACAACCGCCAATTCGCCCGCGTCCCAAAGGTTCATCCAGGGTTTGAGGGCAGGGTGAAAACCGACATCGCTCGAGAGGTTCAAAACATCCTTTTTGGAAACGCCCAAAGTGGGTCGTGCCGCGTAATACGCGCCATTCGTGAACGGCACGAGCGTGTTCAAAGCATCGTTGCCGCCGGAGAGTTGCACGACCACCAGAATCTTGCCTTTGCCGATTGCGGCTGCCGCCGTTTTTGAGAGGAATCCCGGCGTGCCCGCACCGAGCGCCAGGGTCATAAATGAGGTTTTAACGAAGTCACGTCGGTTCATGGCATCTCCTTGAGGGTCACGGATCTTGAGATTATTGGTCTCGGTTTTCGAGCCTGGACTATTTGGCCTGTTGTGGATTCAGTTGCGTGCGAACAAGCAGTTGCTCGAGTTTTCGGAATGGGCAATCGTTACCGCGAACGCACTTTTTGCAATCGTGCTTACCTACCTGATTGCCGGAGTGATGACCGGAATGTTCCAGGCTGCTCGAGGAATCGCGTTTCATGATTTGCCCCTTTCATGCCACCTGATATTGCGGGCTGACCAACACCAAATGTGCCAAACCCTTGGCGACCTCTGGCGTGTTGCGACCCTTGGCGAACGCCTCGAGTGCCTTGCGAAGATTTCCGCTCGGTGCGCTGCCCAAGTACTGTCGCCCAATCAAATCAATTGTTTCAGACACGCTCGAGCCTTTCGGCCAGGTCAAGTTCGGAATCGGTGCGGCTGGCACTTGCGGTTTATCGGCGGTCAGATCGCGTCCGGGCAGTTTGCCACCGACGAGGCCACCCAGGAAATTCAATCGGGCCAAAACCG